>JAKAFM010000016.1 GCA_021817905.1 bacterium
CATAAATACAAAAAATTTTTCTCTCATTTAGAAACAATAACCGACAAAATAGGCACCAACGAGGACAACAACAGTGCTGACATCGCCCCCATTAAAATTACCTTTTTAACGGTTTCATTTTTTACTTTTAAACCCAGTACTTTCATAGTCAATGATAACATAAATCATGGACTCCCAACTCTCACACCTAAACGGTATTGGTCCGAAAACTATCCTTAAGTTAAACCATCTAGGAATTTTCACACTTTCTGATTTAATCAATCATTTTCCCAGTCGCTACATCGATTTTTCCCACACCACTCTTATTGCCAATGCCCCTCTAGACGAAAATATCACCATTCAAGGAACCATTACCAACTTTAAAAATATCTTTACCAGAAGCCACAAAAACCTCCAAATGTGTACCATTCATGACCAATCAGGAAGTCTCAATATCATTTGGTTTAATCAACCCTTTTTAAGCAAATCAATGAATATTGGCAGCCAGCATCTATTCTCCGGTACTATCACGCTTTACCATAACCAAAAAACTATGATTGCCCCTGTTCACGGACCTCACAATACAGGCAAAATTATCGCCATTTACCCTGAAACAAGTGGCATAACTTCAACCTGGTTCAGAAAGCTTTTTACTCAACATAACCAAATCTTATTTGCCAACATTACCGACAATTTGCCTAAAACCATCACCGATCAGTTTAACCTAATGCCGTTAAAAGACGCTTACACTGTTATCCACAACCCATCAACTTTTCAACAACTAGAGTCTGCTCGCCTTCGGCTTGCCTTAAGTGAAACACTATCTCTCTTAGCCACCGCCTATCTTCAAAAACAACACTACCAAACACTGTCTCCACGCCATGTCCTAATAAACAACCCCTACCGTACTAAAAAAATACAACAATTTATTAAAAAGTTACCCTTTACGCTTACGACAGCCCAAAGCAGAGTTTGGCAGGAGGTTTTGTCAGATCTTTCATCAACAAACAAACCGACCAATCGGCTTATTCAAGGTGATGTCGGTTCCGGGAAAACAATTATTGCCGCTTTAGCCACCTACTTCAATTTTCTTAATGGTCACCAAACCATTATTATCGCTCCCACTCAAATACTTGCTCAACAACATTTTATAAATTTTCAATCATTCTTCAATAAAGTTCCATTAAAAATAGACCTTATTACTGCATCATCTAAAGTTACTGTCAAAAAATTAACAAAAAATCATGTTCTTATCGGTACTCACGCTTTACTCTACAAAAATCCTGATTGGTTCAAAAACGCCGGGCTTATCATCTTTGATGAGCAACACAAATTTGGGGTAAAACAACGCTCATTTTTCACCGACAAAGTAAGCCCACCCCATGTTTTAACAATGACAGCCACACCGATCCCCCGGACAGTTAGTCTCACCTTACTTGGCAATCTTGATCTTTCGTATATCGATGAGTTGCCTGTCAATCGCCTCCCAATAAAAACGTTTTTGGTTCCATCTTCAAAACAGTCTGATTGCTACCACTGGATTGAACAGCAAATTATAAAACAAAAAATTCAAGCCTTTGTTGTTTGCCCGTTTATTGAACCATCTGAATCAAAAACTACCGTCAAAGCAGCTAAAGACGAATTTAATCATCTTTCTACAGAAGTTTTTCCTCATCTAAAACTAGCCCTTATTCACGGCCAGCTCAAACAGTCTCACCGTGACAAAATCATGACCGATTTCTACCAGAATAAAATCCAGATTCTGGTTACCACCCCAGTTATTGAAGTTGGCATTGATGTTCCTAATGCAACCGTCATGATCATTGAATCGGCTGATCGGTTTGGACTAGCTCAACTCCACCAATTGCGAGGTCGAGTCGGCAGAGGAGCCGTTCAAAGTTATTGTTATCTCTTTTCCCAAAACTCCCAAGGTTCTGCACTATCGCGACTAAAATTCCTCGCTGGTCATCACTTAGGCCTAGAAATAGCTGAATATGATCTTAAAACTAGAGGTCCTGGCGAAGTCTTCTCCTTTCTACAACACGGTTTCCCTTCACTTAAATTAGCCTCACTTTCGGATGCCAAACTCATAAGTACCTCCAACATGATACTCAATCTCCTCAAAAATACCCATCCAACGTATGACCTTAGCCATCTTTTATTAGACCCAAACCGTGCCACCGAAAAACTCGCCCTTAACTAAGCGGTTCCAACAGTATTTATAAAGTAACAAGAAAATTACTTAACTATACTGGGGAAAATACCAAAATCGGATTCTTTAGGGATAAATTTATTTATTAAATGTCTGCTCATTACTTCTTTAAAATTCTCAAGGTAAAACCTAACCGGATTTGTAAGCCCAACATCAATGCCTTTTCAATTGTCATAAATTCTATAAACAAACCCACGACCTGACGGTCTGGGTTCTAAGTTAGGAAGTATAGATTCAACCGTAAGAGGTGTAGTTAACGAAGTACTATTGGGCGGAGGACCTGATTTAGGAGTTAGTGTTATAACACCCATAAAAAGTAGATTGAGACGTGAGACTGCACAGTCTGAAATTGCAAAAAAAGCTCAATGAATTGATATAGCAGTCAAAAAAAGACTGGCAAGTAACAGTTTTACTGTATATCAGCAAAATTTGTAAGGTTCGGGAGTAATTCGAGTAGTTGTTTTTTAAGTGTTTTGTAGTCTATATACAGTAGGGGGTGTATGCCTATTTTTTGCATTATCTCAACATTATGATCAACATCATCAATAATGATTATTTCTTCCATATTAACCTTAAGCGCTTCGGATAATATCCGATAACATTCGGGGTCAGATTTACTATATCCAATTTCGGAAGAAACTAGGATCGTGTCAAATTCTTGGTTCCTTAGCGTTTTCTTCATCTTCTCAGCACTATCAAGTGACCTGTTGGTTAATATTCCAGTCTTGTAACCACATTTTTTAATTATGTTTATCAAATTAATGACTTCTTGGTTGACAATATATGAGGGTAAATTATCAATATAATTAATCAATTCGTTCAACTTTTCTAAACGATTTAGTTTTTTTAAGACCTTTTCCCAAAGCTGGGTTCGTGTAATTATATTGCTATTAAAATCACCATTATAAATAAAATAGGCTTCTTTATAAAGATTTATTTCTATACTTAAAATATTCGAAACGTCTTGGTCAAAGTTTATATTGGGCTTATTAGCAATAACACCACCGTAATCAAAAACTACCGCTTTATATCTCATTAATTATTGTTGAAACAACTCTTCGTGGAGATTTAAAACTTTTCTAACGAAAGAAATCGGGAAACTACCAGTTCCACTCTTCATTTTACGTATTTTATTTAATATTTTATATACATACGGATTACTCAATTTATAGTATTGTTCGATAAAATTTTGGTTCGGATAGAGGTTGTTTTTGGTATATTGATAAAAAATGGCTCCGAATAGAAAGTGTTTGATTACGTATTTAAATGCTTTAGCTTCAGAAGTGGCATGCGCAATACCTTTTTTTGATTTATAGATATTAGAATCGTTTGCAAATATTGCATCATTTTTAAGAACCTCTCCCGAAAAATTACGTAATGAAATCTTTCTGGAAATTTTTAATGGGAGATAATAATATTTAATCTCATGGATAAAGGTTGGCCCTCGATTACTTCTAATTCTTTCTTCGCTATCTAATTCCTTATAGGTAATGGGACTTAGATTCATAGCAATACCATAATCCTTTTCATATTGGATACCAAACCTGTTAATGTATACATAATCGTCAAAACTAAAACTATCACCTACTAGGATCATATCTATATCACTATCAAGGTTGCTGTATCGATAATTTAAAGTTGAACCCCATAGATAAAAATTCATGTTTGGGTATTTATTTGCAAGTTTAAAAGAAATCGTGATCGCGACAAGAAGCTTATAAATTGTTTTATCTTCATAAAGAGAATCAAGTTTGTGGACACCTTTGGGGACTTCAATTTTCATCAAGGTATTACAATTAATACCTTCAGTGTAACCGTCAAGAAATTTATTAACAACCTGTCGCTTTATAACTGGATCCTTACCACCTATTACAAAAATTAAAGGGATATTATTTTGATTATTTTTTAACCATGATTTATATGTTTCCTGGTAAGTATTATCCTTTTCAGTTATATATCTTTTCCAAGAACTTACGTCGATTTTAAATCCATCACTTTTTCCAATCTCCTGGAGATCTTTAACAAAGTTTGGTTTAATACTTTGATGAAGATCAAGTATCGGAGAAAAAAGAAGAATTCCCATTAATCTCTTAAACTTTGGTATTTCGGAGAGGATGATATAAGTGCTAAATGAATAGGTAACAAGTAGTACAGGTTTATTAAGTTTGTTAAAACTAGTAGTAATATTTTTTACTAATTTGTCAACGCTTCGTGGACTAAATATACCCCTGCTACCATAAGTCCCTGGATAAACAATTGAATAAATATTGAAGTTTAGTTTTTTCAAATCCTCCATTAAAGGTCGATCCTTATACTCTCCAGGAAATCCGGGGAAGAAGATGGCGTTAAACTTTGCTTTTTTGTTTATATATTGTTTCTTTACTAAACTATTCATAGTATTTAATATACCTCTTTTTGTGGAATATTGAGAATTATTGATGATAAATTAAGGAAGCAATTTCTTTTACTTGCTTAATTATTTGAGAATCAGGCCTAATCCCTTTTTCGCGACAATGAATAATATAATCTCGAGAAATAGAGTCGTATAAAAATTGCCGAAGTGCTATTATTGCTTCACGGGGCTGATATTTGTTAATCAGGGTATATATTTCCTGTAGAGGAAAATATAAGCCAGAATCAGTTGTTAATGAAGGATCTTTTGATAATTGTTCTAGAGCTGAAAGAGCAAATTGGAATTGTCTAGTTGTCCTGTCAAATTCTTTAAATAAATTAAGTCTCTGACCGACATCAATACCTCCGGGAGTAGACATCATTGCCAAGGGTAAAAAGGAAGTATAAAAAGGTTTATTCCGATCATTAAGAATACCTTCATTAAATGGTGGAACTAGGCCTGTACTAACAAAAGCATAATGACCATCGGGGTCAGTGAGATAAACATAGGGGGCCAGGTTACCGACAGAATCTACTCCTTGAACGAATGCTTTTATTTGCCCAATACCCATTTCGTTGACAACATGTCCCATTAAGGCCAGTGGAATTTTTGGATCAAGAACAAACCTTTCGTCAACCCCAAATTCAGTTAACCTGGTTCCAAATTTTCGTTGCTTGGATAATTGGATTAAGTCAGGCATGGTCAGCACTGTTCTTCGTAGCGTTTTTCTTACTGCCTCTGGATAAATATCAACCTGTTCAACAATTTGGTGACGACTTTCTGTTGTAGTAGTGGTAAATAATCCTTCTGTTTCTAGTTGATCTAAATCACTCCTACCGCATACTGGACATCTATCGATTCTGGCTACTGCTGGAGCTACTACATAATCACAGGAAACACAGTGAGTAAATTGTTCTCTGCTAACAAAAAAATTATGGCTCGTAATTCGGCGTTTAATTTGATCTATAACAATTGCTTGATATTGTTCATCACCGTCTGTCATTATTGCCCGGCCATTTTTTGGTATTCCATATACTTTTTCTAATAAATGGTAACGAGCCTCTATTTGCTGAATGTGGTAATGACGATATTCAATTGGTTGAACTGCATTTGCATTTGCCCAATCCTTTTCTGATTTGACTCCGATGGTATTCCATAAATCAGCGCGTGGAACTGGTTGTCCAGTCTGATATTCAGCTATTCGGTTTAGTGCTTCGGCGGAAAGAAATGCTAACAGTCTTTCATGTTTGTTAAGAGAGTTTTGTCTTGTCTGTATTGGCGCATGTACTATAAATTCTTGCATTTTAGGGTATTATATCACTGTATTAGCCCATAGCATATTAAAATTTTCTAATTGTACCTCGAGTCAAATTCTTGAAAATCTTAAAAAAAAATCACCCCAAATTTGATCTTCACCAGCTCTTATTATCAACCAACCACCCTACCGATAATCTTACCCTCAACTAATCGGCTCCAACACCCCCATATAAGCATCGCTCATCTTTAAATAAGCAAACATTGACTCCTCAATCAGTTCCGGGGTAATTTTTTTTCTAATTTCAATTTTATCCTCTGGCAAATAAATTTTATCCTCATAGAATAAGTCTTTAGTCAAAGAATCAGCAATCACTCCAATCGAGTCAAAACTCATCAAAAGTTGATAATCAATATGTTTTTTATTCCGCTGCAATTGACCATCATCTACCTTGGTAGATCTATAAGCTTCAACGGCACTACGGACCGCCTCAATTGCTTTCACCTTCAATTCCGATCGTACCGACAATGAAATTGTAATCAGACTCAATAGGGGGTAAGAAGTGTAAGAACTGGAAACATGATATACCAATCCATTTTGGGATCTTAGTTTCTGAAACAAAAATGAATTCGAACTCCCACCAAGCATAAAATTGCCTAATCCTATAGCTAATCTACGAACACTAATATAAGCCTCTGGAGCGGGTAATACCCACTGCCAAGAAAGATAGGTTTGATCCACCTTATCTTTTAGCCATAATTCACGTGAAGTTGGATTAATTGCTGGCAACACAAGACCTGGCATTTCACTATTTACTCTTGATTCTAAAAGAGAAATCATCGTCTTTTCCATAACAGTTTGCTCAAAACCACCAACGAGAGTTATCACCATCGACCGTGGTTGAAAAAACTGTTTATAGAGGTTCCTGAGTTGTTCCGAATTACTTTTTTTAATAAATTCAATATTCCCCATACCATCACGGGTAAAAAGGTGCTCCTTCCCATACAGCTGTTCACTCAATGCCCGCTCAAATCGTACCAAGGGCCTAGACCATTTATCACTATATTCCTGACTAATCACCTTGATCTCATTTTCCAGTCGATCAACTTTAATCAGGTTATGGAACAAAAATTGCTCCACAAACTCCATTCCAGCTGTTAACTCCACTGCCGGAAACTTAAAAACTACCATCATAGATTCCCCTCCGGTAGAGGCGTCAACTGTAATTCCGTGCTCGTACCGAAAGACATCTAACTTTTCTTTTGAAGGGAAACGCTCTGTCCCCTGAAACAGCAAATGCTCCATTAAATGAAAATTACCCCAATTTTGGCCACTCTCATACCAGGACCCCGCTTTTAGCATGACTTTAACGACAATCGACCTCACACCCTCCATCGGGTAATATGCTACTTTTGCTCCGTTAACCACACTATATTTTACTCTATTCAAATTTAGCCGATTATAGTTTAAAATATCAGCTATGACTGCATTACCCAAACATTGGCCATCTAGTCGTCGACAAGGACGTCGACGTGCCACCATCAAAGCCAAAGCTTTAACCGCTACTACAATTTGTAAACATTGCAATATGCCCAAACCAGTGGGATTCCAATGTCCTAATTGTCAACAGTGAAAAACAAGTTCGACCCCCGCCATCTTCAAAGACAAAAAATCATTCAAGAATTATTCGCTTGGAGCTACTTTAAAGGCAATGACCTTTCTCCTGAAACCCAAAAAGTTATCGAATCTATAGACAAAATTGACGATACTATTAGCCAAAATGCCCCAAAATGGCCTTTAGACAAAATTAATCGTATCGACTTAAGTGTCCTTCGATTAGCTTTTTTTGAAATACTCATTAAAAAAGATGCCCCAACCAAGGTTATTGTCGACGAAGCTGTGGAACTTGCCAAGGAATTTGGGTCAGACACTTCATCATCATTTGTTAATGGTGTTCTTGGCACCACCCTTAAAAAATTATCTCCACCACATGAAGAAAACTGAACTTAATCTCGATTATAAATTTTCCAACCCTGAGCTACTCACCCAAGCTCTAATTCACAGATCATACCTTAATGAACATCGCCACGAATCAATGGTTAGTAACGAACGCTTTGAGTTCCTAGGCGATGCCGTCCTTGAGCTTTGGACCTCAGAAAAGCTGTTTTCACTTTTTCCCGCTATGAACGAAGGCGATCTTACAAACTTACGTGCCATGATTGTCCGCACCGAAAATCTTGCTAAGATCGCCCAAACCATCGACTTAGGGAATTTTGTATTACTGAGCAAAGGCGAAGAAGCCAACGGAGGCAGACTCAATCAATCAATCCTAGCAGATACTTTTGAAGCTATTATCGGAGCTATTTTTCTTGATAAGGGCTATGTCGGAGCCGACCTCTTTCTTGCCAAACACCTTAGCACATCAATTACCCTACTTTCGCAGCAAAAAATGTTTAAGGACCCCAAAAGTCTTTTCCAAGAAATTGCTCAAGCTAAAAGTGGCATTACCCCCCACTACGAAACCTTAAACGAATCCGGGCCAGATCATAAAAAAACATTCGAGGTCGGCGTCTATCTAGGCACCAAACTAATCGCATCCGGTTTTGGCAACTCAAAACAGAGTGCCGAAGAAGAAGCTTCATCCAAAGCTACCAAAATTATTGATGATCTAGTATAATAACCCCATGCTCAAAATTAAACTTTTCCCCCAAGGAAAAAAACATCAAAGGTCATTTAAAATTGTTGTCGCTCAACTCCGTTCAAAAATGAATGGTCCGTTTGTTGAACAATTAGGTTATTGGTATCCCTTTACCAAAACCACCATCATCAACCAAGATCGCCTAGCCTACTGGCAATCCAAAGGTGCCCAATTGGCAACCGGTGTTGACACCCTTCTCCACCCAGAAGCCCATCCACATCAGAAAAAAGCAAAACCTGTTAAAACAGAACAATAACTATGGACCTAAATCAAGCGGCTTCAGCTGCCACGCAAACGCTTAACTATCTTTTGACTTCTATCAGCGCCGACCTTGACCACTCAGTCTCCAGCACTGTCGACGAAAGTATCAATGCTATAACCCTTATCATCTCTGCACCCACAGAACAATTAGGGCAAATAATTGGAAAAGAAGGTAAAATAATAAAATCACTTCGAACAATCATCAGTCTAGCCTATCCCACTTTTCGAATCAATCTCCAAATCAACAACTAATTAAAAGGGTCGATTCTTCCGTAGTTAGTAAATCCCTGTCCATTTCCTGAGACTCCAATACCGGAATTCTGAAGCTTATGAAATCCATCAAGCGTATTCAAAGTTGCCAAATCATCCTTGGTTAAGGTCAGATCAGCCAATGTCAAATTTTCCACCGCCACTGCTAAGGTGGTAGTGCTTAAATATGTAGTTACCGACAAATCTAGCTTTACCGTATCTTGCGTACTTGCCATTTTAAAGGAATCAATCGATAAAATCGGCAATGCGTGTTCAATGGCATCAATCAGGTCAAGATAACTACTTCTTGCCCCAATAAGTGAAATATCCAATGGAATCCTTGTCAGCGGGTCTGCCTTACCAGACACAACCGGTGTCAGTTTAGTTGTCCCAACTCCAACAACCCCCGGAGACACCGCAAAGCTATCAACCACATAATTATAATTCTGTGCAATTTGTTGAACTACCGTTAACAAATAATAAACATCCTTATGATTTGGTAAAGCTTGTGATAACAACTGATCTTTCTGGACAAGATCGTTTTCGTTAATTGATTGTAAATAATTTCGTTTTTGGTCGAGATCAGCTACATTCTTTCGAATTTTTACTGAATCTGCCCGAAACTGACTAATATCGTCAAACCGAGGCTGAACAACAACCGCCCAACTCACAAACATTCCCACAACAATTAATACCGGTAACCAAAGATATTTTAATTTCCACTCTTCTATACCGAATGCCTTCTTTTCAGATCCACTTATAGTCTTCATTTTAAGACCACCTCCAGAGAAAATTCCCAATTTTCACCATCAACTGATAACTGTTTGAGGGTCGCCGACTTAAATTGGGCTGAATCACCATTATTAATCGACAGCAATTCCGTTTCTACTTGATCCATATTTTGATGTCCGACAACACTTCCCTTAACATAAAAAGTACCATCCTCATTTAAGTTAAAATTATCAATACTTACTGGTGGAGGGAAAAGTGTCACTATCGTTCGAAACGCCTTACTATACTCAAACCTTTTATCCAAAATACTACTTACCAACTTAAGTCGATAACGTAATTCTTGATTGGTTATCAAATGACTTGAAAGTCGGTTATACGCAGCCGTCGATATTTCCAATTTTTTCTGATCACCTAAATTAATTTGTCGGTAAACAAGCCAAATAATATAAACTATGATCAGCCCCCCCAGCCACAATCCTCCTAATACATAGCTAACATCTATAATTTTTTTTCGAAAATGGATTCGATTTGTCTGAAACTTCGCCTCACTTGGCAATAAATTAATGCTCATTGGATCATTCCTCGTAAGGCCAACCCCACCGCTAAGGTAAATCGACAGCCCTCTGTTGGCAAATTGATAGGAACAACTAATTTCGTCGTATCAATCTTCACAAACGGTTGAATAACCTGAACCTCAATACCCAACACTTTTGTCAATTCCTCGGCAAGTCCGGGCACATGGGCACCACCACCACTCAGTACCAACAAATCGATTGGCCGATTCCATTCCTCACGATATGAAATCATTGCCCGTCTAATTTCCTCGGCCATAGCACTAAATACCGGCAGTAAAGCTGTTTTTATTTTCCCTTCAAGTTCCATTTCTTTCATTCCGTATGCTTTTTTATATTCTTCCGCCGATGCCATATCCAAACCTAAATTAACCGATATTGCTCGAGTCAGCGATTCACCTCCAACCGACATTGCTCTGGTAAACAAAACATTATTGTTATGAATAATAATAATATCAGAGTACTTTTCTCCCAAATCTACCACCATCGAAGATCCGGCCACAGCCACTGACATCGACAACGCTCGCCGCATCGCCACCGAAGGCGATTCTAACGCCGATAACCCTATTCCCAACATTTTAAATAGCGTCGTATATCGGGTAATAATTTCATTTTTAGCCGCAATTGCAAAAATAGTTAATCGCCCGGCTTCATCTTTTTCCACAACTTCGTAATCCATCGACACTTTATCAAGTGGGAAGGGGATAAATGTCTCGGCTTCAAACAACAACGCATCCTTTACCTCATTTTCATTTAAAGGCGGCAACCGGACAAGACGACTAATTACTTCCTCTTCAGGCAAGCTGGTTGTCGCCATCTTGAGCTTCAACTTCATATCCGACAAGAGCATTTTAATACTCGCCGCCACTAATTCAATACTTTTTTTACTGGTATCTTTAAGCCAATCACTTCCCTTATTTACCGTCTCTCCAACAGTAGTCAATGAATATTGTTCACCACTTTTTGATAGCGCCACTACCTTAATACTTCCGTATCCGATATCAATTCCAAAGGCGTCATTCATAATTACAGTATAACCAACTATTGAGTACTAATGTCAGAGTTGGCCTGAACTCCTTCCAATAAGTAATTAAGCAAACCACCATCCCACCGAAACTCCTGGGTAATTGTCCGACTGGCACCCGCCTGTGCACTAATATTACCGGCAATACCAGTCGAAGTCACCAACTCACCCTGAATAGGAAACACGCCTCCATCAGAGACCAAAGGATTGGCCGCCCCAAGCATACTTGATGTGTTCAGAGGAACTGCCACCAAAGCAATTGGAATTGTTCCGGCTGCAATTGGGACCTCTGCTATTTGATGCATTGGTGACGGACAAGGGTCAATTCCCGACGCTGGCACAATCGGCAAACCATTGGTAACTAAACTAGTACCACTTAAGTTATAAACCCATCGCTGAACAGCTACTGTCGTTGCTGTTTTCGCATAATAAGCCAATTTAAGCGCCCCGGTCGTTGCCGAAGCACACATTACCACATTTGCTCCTCGATAATACGTATTCCAATCAATACTCCGCGTTGCATCAAGATTATGATTCACCAACCACACAACTCCTATCCGATTACTTAAAATATAGCCCGGATAACTCACCGTCGGGGTATTCCCACCGATAGTTGTTACCGCCACGTTAGCACTCGAACTATTATCGCTTGAATGATACAAATTTGTCCCTTGATTACCCGAACCTATATAGGTATTGATACCTGATTCCGCAGCATTAAAAGCTTGCTTAAGTAATTCTTGGTCCTTATTGATCTTCGTATCAACAACCACCTTTTTTGAAGTTGCCAACCCCAACGCCAACCCTGCAGCCATAATAAGTAATACAATTAAAGCTACTTGTCCTTGTTGTCTTTTTATTTGTATCATCCTTACCATCACCTGCATAAATTACTAAATACTATTACTATACTACTATAATACAATCCTTATTTTTTATTGTCTCAAGGTAATTTTTTGAACATAATCCCGTGAATATCCCTTATCAACGGTATTCAGATCTCCCAACGACAAGGTAAATTTAATATTTACGGCTGTTGGTACTCCTGAGGCATCAAAATCACAGCTAACAAACTGACTACAATTACTTACCTTAATAGTTCGTGCTGACAATCTAAAAGTATTTGGCAAATTGGCAGATATCGAAGCAATCATGGTTGTAGTAAGGTCACCGGTGTAATCAACACATTGAAGCGTTGTCGGCTGATTATCTGCGCTATTAACAAACACAATTCTATCTGCCGTTGTTCCCGCCGCTGGGCAAGTAATACCCGAGCTACTACTACTTAGAACATTTTTTTTAATTTCTCCCATCGTCCAATCAGCCGCATTATCTAGCTGGCTTGTAGTATCTGCCCGGGTCGAAGACCGTAATGAATTAATTAATACAGTTCCCGCGGTCACCAATACCACTGCTAAAACACTTAACGTCACCAACGACTCAATGAGCGTAAAACCTTTACTCATTGCTTACTAAATAAACGGGTAAAAGCAACACTGTTGCCAATATTTGATGTCCATGTCACCAACACTTGCGCCTCATAGCAACTATTTGTGGCGCAAGAATAAGTCGCCGATACATCATTAAATTTTACTGCATACTGATAGCCAGGATATCCCAAACTATCTCCGATTGTTGCCGGGACATCAACCGGAGGATAAAAAGTTGCCGAATTATTCTTTTCTTGACTAACAAGTGTTTCCATTTCCAAATCAGCCAATTCAGTTGCTTTCTTACGGTCAAAACCCTTAGTACGCGCATTAAGCGAGTTTAATAACAACGCCACCGAACCAGTTAAAACCAAAGCCAGGGACACTACCAAAAATAAAGCCTCAATAATACTTTGTCCGCTAGAGTTTTTCATTGATTGTTCCGCTTTGGTTAACAGAAACAACATCGGTCGTCCCCGCTCCCAATTCTGCCGTCTGAATTGAATAATAAAACGCTGTCCCCGATGTTAAAGTATCATAAACAGTCGGATTCGATCCGGGCACCAACAGTTTTCCACTATAATAAGCAAAGCAGGGGACCACGTTAACGTAATTCGACTGATTAGTCAAAGTTATGGTCACATTACTATCAGCCACTTGCTTAGTCAAATAAACACTTCCATATTCGGTCTTTATGGTTGCCAAACCAGAATTATCAATTGTAACCATCACACAGCGCAAAGGATCACTTCCCGGATTGTTTGGCAATTGTGACGTATTTGCAAAACTTCGCGCTTGCTTTAAGACTGAAATTAAATTTGATTTAGTTGTTTGAATTTTCTGAGATGCATTAAAATTATTCATATATACCATTCCACCACCAATGGTCAATGTCAAAATAGTAATCGATATCATTAATTCAATTAAAGTAAAACCTTTGGACATAAGCTAAGGATTAACAACCACATAATTACACATGTTAGTTCCACATTGATAACCAGTATTAACATTATAAGTAGATGTGTCTTCCATGTATGCCATCAAACTATAACTAAATGCCGGATTACCTGACGACACATAGGAATAAGTTGCAAAGCCAGAGCCTTTTGGATCGGTTGGCCAGGCCTGCAAATAAGTAGGTACTAAATTTGCCACCACTGATACTGATTGGGGATAAGAACCATAAGCCTGGCGATACAACTCCAGTGCTACCTGAATTTTTGATAAATCTGCCATTCGTCTCCCGTCCCTTGACTTCACCCCTGCTGCCGAAAAAGAAACCACTCCAATAACTGTGATCACTGCCACAATAGTCATCACCACAATGAGCTCAATTAAAGAAAAACCTTTTTCATTCTTATGCATTACGGGTTTGAAACACTATAATTACACCCTCCGGGTGCAGGGGGCGGAGGGGGAGGGGGTGGCGGCACATTCGTTGGCAAAGCGCCCCCGCCTGGCACTAGCGCATATACTGGAGCGATAAAGTGAAAATAAGTCATTCCGACTATTCCTTGAAAAGGACCGGCAGGTCCGCAGGGGTAATAAGTACCCAAACTGTAAAGTGACGTATCCTCCATTCTTGCTCCAAGTAAATAGGTGTAAGCTGTCGGATTCTCATAGTCATAGGTAGCATAGCTGGTTCCTTTTGGATCGGTCGGCCATGATTGTAAATACGTGGGAACCAATGCTGTCAGCACATTGGCTTTAGTCGGATACGACCCGTTAACCTGATAATAAAGCCCCAAAGCTATTTGGATTTTTGATAAATCAGACTGCCGTCTCCCGTCTCTTGATTTCACTCCGGCTGCCGAAAAAGAAACCACCGCGATAACCGTAATCACGGCCATAATCGTCATTACCACAATCAGTTCGATTAAAGTAAAACCCTTTTTATTAACCCAAAAATTTTGATGCATTATTGCTGACTATGAACACAATAAAATGTAAGACTAGTAGTGGCTGCAAAATCACAAGCATTTGTATCAGAATTCCCCTGTGAACTTCCCTCCAAATTAGCGCAAGCACAATACGAAGTATAAGGAGAGCTCGAAGTATAATTATATTGAGTCCAGGGAGCCGGTTTTGGATCAACTGGCCACTTCTGCAACACACTGGTTCCATTTACTACCCAATTAGTCAGTGAAGTGTCAATTGGATACGAATAAGTCCCGTGGGCCGAATAATATTGTTCCGCCGCTTTTTGAATGACGTCCATATCCTGAATTCTCCGGGAATCACGGGCTTTTTGTTGAGCACTCGAAAAACTAGCTACTCCCAGTGCTGTCAAAATCCCGATAATGGAAATACTCACTAATAGCTCAAACAAGGTAAAACCATTTTTTTGTTTTTTCATATTAAGTTAACTTTTTAATTAATTTCTAATTTGCGCAAACCATAAACATCGTCGGTTCCGTTACCCCAACACCAATACCACAATTTAATTGCGATTGTCCCCCAGCATCATCACCAGAACCAGTGATTAACCCGGCCTTAAGATAGAAACTATCACCAATTCCTAAATAAGAATAACCAATTCCGGCAATGCTCGGCATATAATTTGTCTGCAAAAGACTGTTTAAAACAGTACTATCATACGCCGCCGAAGTCGGATAACTTTGGTGATCGTTATAATAAAGCCTCAACGCATTCTTAATCTGGCCTAAATTCTGTTTAGTCTGGGCATCTTTCGCCCGATCCCGAGCACCCAGAAAATTAGGGACTAAAAACGCTATTAAAGTCGCGATAATACTTATCGACACCAGTAACTCGATCAAGGTAAATCCTTGTTTTTTAATTAAAGCTTCCATCAGCATTTAAACTGGTATTTGGACTATTTATATAATAATTATAAGTTCTGGTGTTACAAGTCGAAGTCAAAATAGCCTTAGTTACGGCATCATGTTTCAGATCTAAATCGTTAAGATTCTCAAGCTGCGCAAACAACGCAAATTTTTTACCATCAGCACTGACCGCATAACAATAAGGCGGATTAGTACTGGTATTTTCTTTAGGCATAACTTTCATATAAACATAACCACTAGCATCAGTAAAAGTTCCTCCCCAAGTTGTCCCATTAACACCAATCGTCCCACTAGCTGCCGGCGGAAATTTACCATAATCAACCAAATACAAATCCAGAGCCTTGGCCACCGAACTCAAATCAGCCTTCCGTTGCACATCACGCGCTTTCTGCTTGGCCGTCGTAAACTGCGAAACCGTGATTACTGTCAAAATCGACATGATCGAAATCACTACCAGCAACTCAACCAAAGTAAAACCTCTACTGTGTCTCACACAATAACTCTAACATATTTTTCGACCGATAGATGATCAAGGGCCCACGCACGAAAAGACACTACATTTGGGATCGCAACCGGCACCAGTCTTATTATTCCGCACATAACATCCCAATCCACTACAAGTAATTCCAGTAGTCACCGATTGACAGCCACCGTTATTAGTGGTCATACATGACGTCCCGTTGGTTATACAATCAGAACTCATTACCACATCACTCCAATTAGAATTTGAACTTGAAACTCCATAATTCACGTCTGCTGGACTAATCGAACCATCGCCAAGATGAATTCCAATAGTCTGACTATACCATCCCGACGGAATAACCGGATCTCCTTTATAC
>JAKAFM010000031.1 GCA_021817905.1 bacterium
CCAAGGAACTGTTTCCCGATTGTCGGTCCATGCCGATTTTTTGCTGATACTTTTTGCCCCGCTTTATCTTATTTGGAACAATATTCGGGTTCTCCTTATCGCCCAATCAGTAGGACTGGCGCTTGGTGCTCTCCCTACCTATTTTTTAGCCAAAAGCATACTAGGATCAAGTCAGGTACTTGGCAAAAATACCATAAAAATAGTCAGCCTGATCATTGCCGCTGTTTATCTGCTCAATCCCAATATGGAATGGACCAATAGCTACGACTTTCACGCGGTCGCTTTTGCCATCCCTTTATTTTTAGCTGCTTTTTATTTTGCTCATACCAAAAAATGGTGGCTGTTTGCCCTATTTGCCTTACTAACCCTGTTAACCAAAGAAGAACTCGGGCTAGATCTAGCCATGCTTGGCCTCTATATCGCCGTTATAGTACGTCAAAAACGTATTGGCATGGTTACCTTTTTGATTGGAATGATTTGGACATTTGCTATGATTTTTGTAGTCATACCCGGAGCTGCTAAAACCGGCACCCACTGGGCTTTTGCCTGGTACTCACTCGATGACACCACTCCTGTTGCTCTGAACTTACCTGAAAAAATTAACGATTATGTTATTAAAACCATTAGTACTGGAACATTGGGTTATTTTAACCAATTAATTCACCCTTTTGCCTATCTTCCTCTGCTGGGGCTTCCTTTTCTGTTCCTTTCCCTTCCCGAAATTCTTATTAATATTTTGAGCGATCATGGTCAAATGCAAAGCACTATGTTTCATTATGACAGTGCTATTACACCGGCTATTATTATTGCCACAATTTATGCATATTTCGTTATTTTATTCCTCTTAAAACACTTCAAAATTACCATAAAAATTAGGCAATTCATAATTCTCGGTGTAGCGGTATGTTCATTCATTTACGTCCTCAGGGTTAATTACCACCAAAGTCCACTGCCAATTACTCCATCATGTTGGTGCCTTGTCTATCAAGTATCCGCCGATGATGTCGCCTTTAATAAACTACTTCAGCAACTACCAAAAAATGCCACCATTACTTCGTCCCCGGAAGTACGGGCTCATGTAACCAGGCGTGAATATTCCTATACACTCCCATCAGCCATAGACACCGCTGATTATGTCGCTCTGATTGATCAAAACCGCATTGTCGGTGACTACTCTCCTAAGACATTTGAAAATGAATTAATTCCCAGACTCCAAACTGATAGCCATCACATACTGGTCAGCCATCTTGGCCACTTTTGGCTTTTTAAAAAGATTTAATAGCTTAGTCGATGAAAGTTAAGGCGTAACCTTTGCTATTACCGCGACCAGTACGTCCGATTCTATGAATATAATCTTCGTAATTATTAGGCTGGTCATAGTTAATCACATGGGTAATATCAGCAATATCAAGCCCCCGAGCTGCTACGTCGGTTGCCACCAGAATATTGATTCTATTTTCCCTAAAATCGCGGACAATCGATTGTCTCTGACTTTGACGTTTGCCACCATGTAAACCAGAAGCTCGAAATCCTTTTTGTGTTAATGATGTTGACAGTCGCTCGACGATCATTTGAGTTGATCCAAAAACTAGCACTTTCTTAAAGTCAGGACTAGACACCAGTTCTTGTAGTTTTTGTTCTTTGCTGGCCCTTGGTACCCTAACCACATTTTGTTCCACATGAGATGAAGCGTTTTGAGTCTTTATTGAAATTTTGACTGGATTATTTAAAAAGGTATTAATCAACGTTTCAATTTTACGATCAACGGTTGCTGAAAAGAAAAGCGTTTGCCGCGTTTTTGGAATTTGATTAACAATGTCGGTAATATCATTAACAAAACCCATATCTAACATTCGGTCGACTTCATCCAAAACAATCGTGTCAAATCGCGAAAAATCAATAACTCGTCGTCGGGCCAGATCCATAATTCTCCCCGGCGTTCCAATAATAAAATGCGGTCCTCTACGTATATCAATAATCTGTTCACGTAAAAATGCTCCTCCAATTGCCAAGGCAATATATACTTTAAGCCCCGGAGTAAACGAACGAATATCTTGTTTAATTTGCATCGCCAGCTCCCGAGTCGGTGCCAAAATAATGATCCGTTTATTGGTATCATGCAAGACATTATCAATCAGTGGTACCGCAAACGCCGCTGTTTTACCTGTTCCAGTATTGGCAATTCCCAACACATCACGTTTATTCAGAATATGAGGGATAACTTGATCCTGAATTTCAGTTGGCTTTGTAAAACCTTTAGCGGTAATGTTAGCTAATATTTTAGTATCTAAGCCAAAATCACTAAATTGATGGGTCGCCTTATTTTCTTCAATCGTCACAAAATCCTCCGCTTTTTTTACATAAAGTGACGGATTAATAGTGCTACTAATGAATCTTGGTCTATTTGTTCTCCGAAAACCACCGGAATATCTGTTTTGATACATATTTTAATAAAATGTGGCATGCTTCACTACTCATAGTAGGAAGTGTAATATGCCCAAATATATTAAAATACTCTTTAAAAAGTATCAGCAGGGCAGACTAGATTTCTTTGCCTAACGTAAATCAACTGGTAGTATAGCATAACCTCCACAAAAATGCCCTTTTTAGCATAAAAATTAACTCTCATAACTACCGATCAATAAGCGCTATACTAAAGTATTACTATATTTAAATAAGGAGTAATGCATGGCCGGATATGTTGCAAACATTGAAGAATTAACTCACCAAAATGCCTATTTTAGGCAAGTTCTATTTACCGCACCTCACTGTCAATTAGTTGTTATGGCTTTACTTCCTGGCCAGGATATTGGTTTAGAAACCCATCCAGACGTTGACCAATTTTTAAGAATAGAATCTGGATCTGGCACCGTTATTCTCAATGGCCAAGAGTCACCAATTTCTGATGGTTTTGCTATTGTGGTTCCTGCTGGTACTGCCCACAATGTTATCAATACCTCTGCCACCGACTCCATGAAACTCTATACCATCTATAGTCCACCAGAGCATCGTGATGGCACTATCCATAAAACCAAAGAAGACGCCCTATCAGATACCACTGATCATCCCTAACTAATACTATAATAGGAGATATGGTTATTAAGAAATTGTTTTTTATCCTGATGGTGATCGATATTATTGCTTTAAACGCCGCCATAGTTTGGATCTATTTACATCAACCAAAACCAGCTCCTATTACCCACGCTGACAGTTGTCCCGTCGCCTGTAGTTCCGTTATAAATCAAATCATCTCTACGCTTCCTTCGTCTTCGTGTAATTGTCCCGCTCCATCTGTTGCTCCCACTTCCACACCTTCCAAAAATAGTGTTAATAAGGCGGTTTCAAAAACACGCACCCTTGCCTACGTTCCCATTCCAG
>JAKAFM010000017.1 GCA_021817905.1 bacterium
ATTCGTAATCGTCGCCCAAAAACTTTAGATCAATACAGAGCTTTTAACCTATCCGTAAGCATTATTTTTTTGCGGGTCCAATGGGATTCGAACCCACGATCTTCCGCGTGACAGGCGGATGTGCTAGACCGCTGCACCATGGACCCTTGGTCTAAAACATCGTTACTATACCAAAATGCCGATTAAACCACAACTATTAGCCAAACATGAAATAGGTTATATATAATCATATCTATATATTGCTATATATAACAATATACTACATTAGATATCATTATACATATAATATACATACCTAAAGTTCCGCCTTATCTAAAAACCACCAAACTCTAGCAGTCATACTATACGACTGCTAATATGTGCTATAATAAAGTATGCCAGTTAAACTCATTTCATATTCCAATCAAGAAATAGCCGAAATACTCACCAATGTTGCCGTTGCCTATGAGCTTAAAAATAAGAATCGTTTTCGAATTATTTCCTACCAAAACGCCGCTGATACTATCGCCACCTACCCACATTCTGTTTATGAAATCTGGACCAAAAACCACCAGGCAATAAACGATATTCCTGGAATAGGGGAAGCCATCATGGGTAAACTCAATTTTCTCTTTACTAAGGGTAAATTTCACCACCACTGGCAAGCCGCATTTAAAGGACTCCACCCGGCCATTTTTACCTTTATTAAAATAAACGGGATTGGTCCTAAAACAGCCCATATTCTCACCCAAAATCTTAAATTTTCCCGTCGCGACATGACCAAAGCCCTCGAGGAACTAATTATCTATGCTCAAAATGGCAAACTTCGTAATCTTCCAAAACTTGGCGAAAAATCCGAAAACGATATTTTAACTAATACCCAAAATTTTATTGGCCGGAAAGAAAAAATGCCTCTTTCGTTGGCACAAGCAATTGCCGACAACGTAGTCTCCTATATCAAAAAACAATTCCCCTCGTTAGAAATCCAACCGCTGGGCAGTCTTCGGCGAGAAGCACCTCTGGTAGGGGATATCGATATAGCTGTTCAAAGCGATAACGCCTCACCGATTCTCGATTACTTTATTCATTATCCCTTATCAGTTCAAACAATCGCCAAAGGCGAAAAAAAAGCTTCATTACGGATTAAAAATGATATCCGCATCGATATCATGGTCCAACCTAAAAACAGTTGGGGGTCATTATTACAACACTTCACAGGTTCCAAACAACACAATATTAAATTACGCGAATATGCAAGCAAGCTAGGTTTAAGTTTGTCAGAATATGGCATCAAAGACATTACCACGGGCACCGTACATCAATTTGACAACGAAACCTCTTTTTACAATTTTATCGGTCTCAACTTTATACCCCCTCAAGACCGCTTAGGTGAAAATGAAATTGAAACCTATCAAAAAGGGGTATAATTAGATTATTAGTTATTAACAGAATACGTATGATCATCATTGCCATTATCCTTGTAGTCCTGGTTCTTTATGTAATCAGTTTTTTTAATCGTCTAAAAACTTTACAAGTTCAAATTAAAGCTTCGATTCAAGAAATCGGTAATCAGTTAAAAAGGCAGGCCGATTTAATACCCAACCTGGTTGACTCTGCCAAAGGCTACCTTGCCCACGAAAAAGGCATTATGAAAATGCTATCTGACGCCCGTACCAGTGTCAATTCTGCCGTTAATTCCGGCGATGCTACCAAAATCGATCAAGCTCAATCAATGATCAATAAAGCCCTATCCTCATTTAAGGTTATCGTCGAAAGCAATCCTCAACTCCAGGCAGCTGGGGTTGTCACTGATTTAATGAACGAATTACGCGACACTTCTGACAAAGTCATGTACGCTCGTCGCACCTTAATTGACCTGACTGCCGACTACAACACATCTATTGCCACCATTCCCGGGGTCTGGTTTGCCCCAGCTTTAGGCTTTCAACCAGAAAAAGGTTTTGAAACCCCAACATCTGGTGAATTTTTAAGTGTTTCTTCAGCTGAAACTCAAACTCCAAAAGTAAAATTAAACTAAATTCATAAGCCTTTATGATGAACGTTTACGAGCAGGTTGCTCAAAATAAATTTAAATCTAATCTGGTCCTGATTCTTTTTGTGGCCTTCATCAGTTTGGCTGTCTATGCCATTACTTATGCCTTTAATCTAAATGATGGATTTTTAATGCTTGCTGTCGGCATTTCAGTCATCTCTGCACTCGGTAGTTATTTCTATGGAGATAAAATGGTTATTGCCCTCAACCATGCTCGTCCTGCCACTCGGGAAGAATTCTTTGATTTTTATACGGTCACCGAAAATTTAGCCATGGCTGACGAACTACCCATGCCCAAGCTCTATGTTATTGATACACCAGCCATGAATGCCTTTGCCACCGGTCGCGATCCACAGCATGCCTTAGTCTGCGCTACTACTGGCATCTTGCAACGTCTTAATCGCACCGAACTCGAAGGAGTCATCGGTCACGAATTATCTCATGTCAAAAATTACGACATCCGCCTAATGATGATTGTCAGCCTATTAATTGGCACACTTTCAATTCTAACCAATCTTGCCTTTCGAAGTTCATTATTCGGCGGTGGTCGCCGCCGCAGCAATAATAGCAGCGATGGCGAATTTGGTGCCATTCTCATGATTGTTGGTCTTGTACTAGCCATATTTTCACCCATTATCGCTACCCTTGTCCAACTGGCAATTTCCCGACGTCGGGAATATCTAGCCGATGCTTCAAGCGTTAAGCTCACCCGTCAACCCTCAGGATTAATCAGTGCACTTCAAAAGCTTGAATCAGACAATATTCCTTTTACTCAAGCCTCCAGCGCCACTGCCACACTATACATAAGCAACCCCTTTAAAGATCACAAATTTTCTAACCTCTTCTCCACCCATCCGCCACTGGAAGACCGAATTGCTGCTCTCGAAAATATGCTTTAGAGTTATAATCCACTAATGAACCGAAGTAAGATTGAAAGTATTGTTGTAGATTTTCCTAATAACCGATTCATCTTTTTACATCGGGGGTTGGTTGGCCAATGGTTTGCAACAATCACCGAACCAAAATTTGACCATGGTCAAACTAAAATTATTCACAGAATAGCTAGACCTGACGAAATAGGCTTAGGTCTTCAAATGTTGGAAAATCGAGGAATCAAAAGAGAACTTCTTATCTAATCGCATTTTTTTATTTTGAACTTTTCGACAAAAAGATATTTCGCAAGTAGATAAAAATATTCAGAAACGATGCTGTCACAAAGACGATATCTTTACGCTCAATTGAATATATTAAAATAATTAACGAACCAATTATACTTAAATACCAAAAGAGCATAGGGATAACCACTTTTTTCTCTTTTTCCGAAGCTAACCACTGCACCACAAAACGCATAAAAAAAATAAACTGGCCCAAAAAACCGACAATTACCCAAAAATTAAAATAAGTAGATAATAGGTGCATCATTTTTTAGAAGCCAATACCTGTATCCACGGGTATGGTGTTGCCGTTACGACAATTTTTAATCCAGCACGCACTATTAATTTTTTAAAATTTTTAACTGACCAATGATTAACATGCTCCGGGTGATTTCCCAATGCCTTTAAATATTTGCCTCTTGCCAAATTCGTTAACTGAAACCATGGTTCATGAGGAACCGATAAAAATAAGTATTTTTTAGTTACCCGTTTCATCTCTGATAACGCCTTTTTTGGATCTTCCAGGTGTTCTAGCATTTCGGTACTCATTACCAAATCAAACAATCCATCTTTAAACGGTAATTTGTAAGCCGATGCCTTCTGCATTTTTAAATCCGGAAATTGCTTTTTACCCAACTTCAACGCTTCATCTACCACATCAACCCCCAACCAGTTTTTACCAATCGCATTTTGACGCAACAAATTCATTCCAAATCCCTCTCCGCAACCAACATCCAAAACTGTATTATACTTATTTTTAGCTAATATTTTAATCTGACTTTTTTCAAAATTACCAATCATTAACCGCTGAATCGGATTCTGAGACTGATGTTTTTCAAAATTAGTCGTTGTCATAAAGTATTTTTAATCACGTAGGATTTTTCATTTTTTTGAACCAATGTCGTTATCTGTTCACCAACCAATCCCGTCACCCCAATTTGCACCCCCATAATCATCAACATTACCGAAAAAAGAAGTAAGGGCCGATCACCAATTGATTGATGTCCAATAAACTTAATATACGTCAGATAAATTCCAATCAAAAATCCCGATATAAACGATGTAATTCCCAAATACCCAAAAAGATGCAATGGTCTAGTTCTAAATTTGGTAATAAACAACACTGTCAACAAGTCCAAAAAGCCATGAATAAATCTCATTGGCCCATATTTACTTTTTCCGGAGTTGCGGACTCGATGATTAACCGGCATTTCTCCAACACTATATCCGGAACTTCCAGCCAATACCGCAATATAACGATGCAATTCACCATATAAATGTAAGCTTTTTACAACTTCAGCCCGATATGCCTTATAACCACAATTGTGGTCATGGAGCTTAACCCCGGAAATAATATTGGTAGCACCGTTAAATAATTTCGATGTTTTATTTTTAACAAACGAATCAAGTCGCTTATGTTTCCAGCCAACCACCATATCGTAACCTTCATCTAATTTCTTTATAAATTTGGGAATCTCGGCCGGATCGTCCTGTAAATCGGCATCCATTTGTATCACAATTTCACCCTCAGCCATATCAAATCCCGCCTGCAAAGCCGCCGCTTTACCAAAATTGACTCCAAATTGAATACCATGCACTCTCGCATCTTGAGCATGCAATTCCTTAATTTTTGCCCATGTCAAATCACGGCTACCATCACTCACAAAGATAAGTTCATAGCCTCCTTTAAAATTTCTTAAAACTTCAACGATCTCCTTATACAAAGGAAGTATATTTTCCGCTTCATTCTTTGCTGGGATAACAATTGAAAGCTTCATATCGTTATTCTACGCTACAGTTTTTATTAGCATCACATGGGGATTTACCCTTCAAGGGACCGTGAAGACAACGCACCTTAACAACACCATCATCATCACGCCCAACAACTTCCAAAGAGACTCTATTAGTCTTGTAAGGAACACAACCTTTGCACCCCAACACCTCAACCACGGACAACTTACTATTAGGATTCAAAACACTACCATAAATAGTTATTATTCGAGTTATCTCCTTCATGCCTGATTATACCATTATTACCTGTCTTTAGAATATATTTATGCATGTGTATAATATACTAATACCTCACGATTACCGCGTTCTCAGATTTGATCTAGTTCTTTAGCTTTTAACTTTAGACATTAGACTTTAAACTAATAGCATGTCCGATTTCGTCCATCTTCACACCCACACCGAATATTCTCTTCTCGACGGTCTTTCTAAAATAAAAAAACTTATCCCGACTATCAAAGAAATGGGCATGAATGCCTGTGCTATTACCGACCATGGCAACATGTATGGTGCCATCGAGTTCTACAAGGCTTGCAAAAAAAGCGAGATTAAACCTATTATT
This sequence comes from bacterium, assembly GCA_021817905.1. Taxonomy (GTDB): domain Bacteria; phylum Patescibacteriota; class Microgenomatia; order UBA12405; family UBA12405; genus JAMCSD01. Next base: position 5,537 of record JAKAFM010000017.1, read on the forward strand.
GGAGCCGAAATGTATTTCGCTCCGGGTGGCCGAAATGACAAGTCACCATTAGGCCGTCGCACTAACCATCTAATATTACTATCAAAAGATATTACTGGCTATAAAAATCTTATGAAACTGGTGAGTCTCGGTTTCTTAGAAGGATATTACTATAAACCACGTATAGATTGGGAATTACTAGAAAAATACCACGACGGATTAATTTGCACCAGCGCCTGCTTAGAAGGTGTAATTGCCTCTCAAATTGTCGATGGAAACTATGAAGCGGCCAAAAAGGATGCCCTTAAATTTCAGCAACTTTTTAATGACGATTATTATCTGGAAATTCAATCACACCCCGGTCTCACTAAACAAGATATTGCCAACCAAGGAATTATTAAAATGAGCCGTGAATTAGGCATTCCCCTAGTTGCAGCCAACGATGCTCACTATATCAAAAAAACTGATGCCTTTGGCCAAGACGTCCTAGTTATGGTCAACACCCAAACCACCGTCAACACCCCCAACCGTCTCACTATGGCCGACATTCCGGACTTTTATATCAAGACTCCCGAAGAAATGACAAACGCCTTTATGGATACCCCCGATGCCATCGAGAACACCCTCAAAATAGCCGAAAAATGCAATCTGGAACTAGAAATCGGCAAATGGTATTTTCCAAAATTTCCCCTTCCGAAAGACTTAACTGCCGAAGAATATCTAAGAAAAATGTCCTATGAAATGGCTCAAGAACATTATGGTACCCTCACCGAAGAAGTAAAAACCAGACTTGACTACGAACTTGACGTTATTTGCTCTAAGGGCTATGCCGCCTACTTCTTAATCATGCGTGACTTTATCCAATGGGCTGAAAATAATCAGTGTCCGACCAATACCCGCGGATCCGCCGGAGGGTCCCTGGTATCTTTTGTTTTAGGCATCGTCTCTGTTGACCCACTCATTTACCAACTTCCTTTTGAAAGGTTTTTAAACAAAGACCGTCCTTCTCCTCCTGATATCGATCTTGATATTGCCGATAATAAACGACAGGAAATGCTCTATCATATTGCCGAGCAATACGGCAAAGACGCTGTTGCCCAAATTTGCACTTTTGGTCGGATGATGGCTCGTGGGGCCGTCAAAGACACCGCCCGAGTTTTAGGCTACGAATATGCTGTTGGCGATCGTATTAGTAAGCTTATCCCCCTTGGTGCTCAAGGTTTTCCGATGACTATCGATAAAGCCTTAAGCACCACACCCGACCTTAAGGCACTATATGACCAAGATCCGGATACTAAAAAAATTATTGAAGCTGCCAAAAGTATCGAAGGTTGTGCTCGTCATATTAGTGTTCACGCTTGTGCTGTCGTTATTTCTCCGACAACTATCAATGATTTTTCACCCACTCAGATCGAGTCAGGTGGTGACAAAATTATTACTCAATACGAAATGCACGCCGCCGAAGATGTCGGACTTATCAAATTCGATATTTTAGGAATTGATAACTTATCATTTTTAGCTCAGGCCGTTCAAAACGTCAAAACCACAAAAGGAATTGAAATTAACTTACGTAAAATCCCCATTGACGACAAAAAAACCTTTGAGATGCTCTCTGTTGGCCATACTATGGGTGTTTTTCAATTATCAGGGGAAGGAATGACTAAATGGCTTGTCGAATTGAAACCTAATCGGGTTGAAGATATCATGGCTATGGTCGCTCTCTATCGTCCCGGGCCAATGGCAATAATTCCCGAATATATAGCCCGTAAACGAGATCCCAAAAAAGTTTCCTACTTCGATCCAAAAATGGAGCATCTTTTAGACAAATCATACGGTCTACTTGTTTACCAGGACGATTGTTTATATACCGCCATTGAGCTGGCTGGCTACAATTGGGTTGAAGTAGACAAATTTCGTAAAGCCATTGGTAAAAAAATTCCTGAAGAGATGGCCGCCCAGAAAATAAAATTTATCGATGGTTGCAAAGCCAATGGTTATTCCGATGAAAAAGCTAACGAGATCTTCAAATTAATTGAGCCCTTTACTTCTTATGGCTTTAATAAAGCCCATGCTGCCTCCTACGGTATGCTTGCCTACCGCACCGCCTACATGAAAGCCAACTACCCGGTTGAATACATGGTAGCTCTCTTATCCAACAAAGCCGACGATATTGAAACAGTTTCCGCTGGTATCGAAGAATGTCGAAGTATGGGGATCATTGTTAATGCACCCAATATTAATAAATCACTCAAAGATTTCTCCTTTGAATCAAATCCTAAATCACTAAGTGGCCTTAGTATTAACATTGGTCTTGGTGCTATCAAAAACGTTGGTAACGTTGCCATCGATGTTATTGTCAACGATCGAGAAACAAATGGCCCATTTGGAAGTTTTACTGATTTTTGTCAGCGTGTAAATGGTCAAAAAGTCAACCGTAAAACATTGGAAAGTCTGATTAAAGTTGGAGCTTTTGACCAGTTCGGCAACCGCAAATCGTTGCTGGCCGCCATCGATGAGATTCGGACCCACTCTGACATCCACAGTGCGCACATCGCCGCTGGTCAATTTGGTCTTTTTGATGAAGTAAAAAAAGAAGGAGAAAAAACAATTCGTACTACTCCAGTCGACAAATTACCGACTATTGCCGATTTTACCGAACAAGAAAAACTTGTTCTAGAAAAAGAGCTTCTTGGTATTTATGTCTCTGAAAACCCTATTGCCAAAATGTTAGTACCTTTTCGCGATATTATTGTACCCAAACTATCAGAACTAATAAATCGACCACCCAATTCCCAAATAAAAACAGTCGGTGTCATTACCCGTCTCCGATCAGTTATTACTAAAAAAAATAATTCTAAAATGTGCTTTGCTACCCTTGAAGACACCTCTGGAAAAATGGAAATCGTTATTTTTCCCAAATTATACGAAACTGCCGAGAGTATTCTGACCACCAACCAAGCCTACTATATTGAAGGCAAAATTAACCAACGTGACACCGAAACTACTATTGTTGTCGACTCAATTACCAATACCATTCCTCAAAATACAGCCAAAAAGTACGATTTTGTTATTGAGATTCCCAAAAACACCTCCCAAACCCAGCTTCTTAACCTAAATCGGCTACTTAAAAACAACCCCAATGGTCATAAGGGCCTTATTATTCTCCCTAATGGTAAAAATATTCCCATAAGTTTCGGAGTTCGTTATAACCGTGAGCTCCAGGAACAGATTAACGCCATCCTTGATTCAAAGGCTGCTATACTATAAAATACCAAAGTTTAAGATTAAACTAATTTATGGCCATAAAATTCAATTTCCAAGACAAAGAATACTGCATCGGTGACAGTATTCGTGTCAACTATAAGATTAAAGAAAAAGACAAAGAAAGACTCCAGGCCTTTGATGGTGTAATTATTGCCATAAAAGCAGCCAATTTCGTTGTCCAGAAACATGCCACAGATCAAGTAGTCGTAGAGCGCATTTTTCCAAAAATCACCCCCTGGATCGAAAGTATCAAAAAACTCCGATCACCAAAAACTAAAGTCAGACGCGCTAAGCTTTACTATCTTCGTGATCCTAAAGCCAAAACGCTCTAACGACTCATCCGGGCCCTTAGCTCAGTTGGTTAGAGCATCTGCCTTTTAAGCAGGTGGTCGCGAGTTCGAACCTCGCAGGGCCCACCAACTCGACAATAAACAACTAAGACGGTATCATCAAGAATCTAACCTTACTATTAAGCTTTGTGAATAACTATGCATCTCTATGGTCTTATTATTGGTATATGTTTACTCCTTCTCCTTAATCGTCTTCCCATCAAGTCCACCAAATTCACCATTGGCTTTCTATTTTCGACTTTTATCGGCGCCCGGCTTTACCATGTTGCTGACTATTGGTGGTATTACTCAAAACACCTTATAGAAATTTTATACACTTGGAATGGGGGATTGGGAATTTACGGAGCCATTATCGCCGGTTTTCTTTATCTCTTTTTTTATTGCCATTATCAAAAATATAATATCCTTACCGTTCTTGACACTATTACTCCGATTCTTCCACTACTACAAGCCATTGGCCGCCTTGGAAACTATTTTAATCATGAAATTCCCACCTGGTGGTTGGAAGCCTTGGCCAATATTAGTCTATTTATACTTATCAAATTCTTTCCCCAAAAACCTACAGCCAAATATCTTATTGGTTACGGTCTTATCCGTTTTTGTTTTGAATTTACCCGTTCCGACACCTGGACCATCAGTCATATCAAAATCGCTCAAATCATTTCGTTGCTATTAATACTATCCGGCACTTTCTTACTTCTAAAATCAAAACAAACAATAGTCGTTAATCAATAGTATCCCGCTTTCATTATTTACACCATAAAAAAAATTATGCTACCATAAAAAAGTATGAAAATAAAAATCCAGACCTTTGTTTTTTTGGTTCTTGTTTTAGTAATTAGATTTCATACTGCTACCACCAATGTCCTGGCCCAAACCGTACCACAAAGACTTGGATTTCCCACCGGAGAAGACTGGGAACCTGCTATTACCGCCGACAACTATGGCCACGTTTATACAATCTGGCCAAGATATGGTAATAATCCGGTATGCCCATCCTGTCCTAGTCCAACTATGATGATTCAAACGAGTTCCGACGGGGGAACAACCTGGACAAGCCCTAGTGTCATGACCCCTAATAGCGTTGGCACCTATCAGGTCGATGCTCAAATAGTTGTCGATCCTCTCGACGGCAAAACCGTCTATGCTTCTTGGTTACAAAATAATAAAAGTGATGTAATCGTAGTTAAATCAACCAATTTTGGTCAAACGTGGTCCACTCCGGTCGTTGCTGACAATATTAATGCCGGAACCGATAAACCGCTTTTAACAGTCCGAGGTAGTGATGTCTATGTAGGTTTTAGCCATATTCAAAAAAGCTGGGTCTCAGCTTCGCATGATGGTGGCAAAACGTTTACCACTACCTTAGTAAAACAAGGAAATTTTGGTCTAGCCTTGGCAGGAGGGGGGGTAATAAATTCAAAAGGCGTGGTGTTTTTTTCATGGGAAGGATACACCCAAAGTGGTCAAGCCAAAGGACCAGTGAACCTTTTTATTTCCAAGTCGACTGATGGTGGCCAAACCTGGACTATTTCAAACGTAGATACCAGCACTTCACCTCCTGTCTGCAATTCTCCTGGCTGTGGTTGGGCGTTTTTAGGACCAGACATTACTCTCGCAGTTGATACTCAAGACGTATTATACGCACTTTGGAATGCAGGAACAGTTAGTGGTGGAAATGAAAGAATCTATTTTGCCAGATCAATTGACAATGGAAAGACATGGAGTCCTAGGATTGATGTTTCTAATACCCCATCAGGAGTTGAACATTCATTCCCTGCCATCGCGGCAAGAAATAGCGGCGATGTTCGTATTGGCTGGATGGATACCAGCCAAGCTGGTCAATGGAATGTCTTTTATAAGACCAGTACCGATGGTGGTCAAACCTGGTCCTCTAATTCAGTTCTTTCTTCCTATGTTCCTGGCTATAGCTATATCACACCCAACGGTTTTAATTTCCCTTACGGTGATTACTGGGAAATGACTATTGATAATCTTGGCCAAACTCATGCGATTTGGGGAGCTGGTGAAAGCTATTCTGGTAATGGCAATATCTGGTATGCCCGCCCTTAAGAAGGAAGTCTAGAAATTACATGCATCAATCCTATACACACACCTTGACCTGGTCACAATTCAAAAGATAAATTGTAGGCTATTATACTTCCCAAAGCTAAGTGAACCCACTGTTTCAATTTTGGAACTCAACAGCATTTTTCTCTCTATCACCATCAACTCTCAACCTCACCATCCCATTATCCGACCCTCTGACATCGACAAACCGTCCATCTGCAACTCCCTGATTTGCCAAATACTGTCGACGTCTCCCACCCTCAACTAATATAAAACGGGTATTAACACCTTCAATGGATATTATTTGTGGAGATTCCTCAGTAGTTGGCATATAAAAAAAAGAATTAATAAATTATTTTACATTACACCATTTACGACAACCTCTCTTACTTGATTTACAGCAATATTTAGCTGGTGAGGGAACAGGCGTTTGAGTTGTCATTACCGTCGGAGTAGGGATACTTGGAGTTGGTGATACCCCTAAAGTAGGCACAATCGTTAAAGTTGGAGTTAGGTTAGACACCTGTAAAGCCATATTCCTATATGACTGATATGCCAACTTCTGACTGTCATCAACTTTTACGATCCCGTAATTTTGTTCCAGATTATAAGGATCGGTCACCGCACAGTTACAGCCAGTATTCCAATTAGAACCATTCATCCATGAAAAATAATATAAACTATCAATCTGTGAAATTGTTTTCGCTTTACTATAAGCTCTGGTCAAATAATCAGCCTGAACTGACTCGGTCACTCCAGCCGGATGACTTGAGTTAGCCAATGCTGTAGTATAGCCATGTTCTGTAATCCAAATTTTTTTACCACTATCACCATTGTTTTGCATTATCGGCAAAATAGTCGTAGTTAAGGTATCAAATAATGTTTCTGGATCCATGTTCCCATGTGCTGGTGGATCTCCATATATATGTTGGGATAATACATCAAAATAAGGTTTAGCTCCTGCCGAGTACAAACCTTTTAAAAAGTCTGTTCCAATTGATGTTGTGTTAGATATCGACCCACCTAAAATATTTACTCCAGGGTTAACGGCTTTAGCTGCCAGATAGGCAGTTTTCAGTAATGCCGTATATCTGGTTGGATTAGGATTAACCCAAAATTGGGATTGATTTGGTTCGTTCCAAATTTCAAAATCATTAACTTTACCACTATATCTTTTAATTAAAAAAACCAAAAAATCAGCATAATCGTTATCATTGCTTGGCGGAACAAATTCGCCCTGATTTTTGTTTGCCCAATTTGGTGTCCGGTCTACCGTCATCAATACCTTTATATCTCTAGACTTCGAACCATTCACCGCATAATCCAAAGTAGACAGATATGACTGAGAATACGTGCCTTTAGTAGTTGGTTCAATTAACGCCCACTGAACATCCATTCTCAACGCCTTCACCCCCGCTGCCTGCATTAGGTTTAAGTTATTATCAATATCGACGTTCCCATAAAACATCGGTGACCAATTAACCCCATAATAATAGGTTGTAGCAACCCCCAAAGATTCTCCAGTTTTTCCCGAATTAAACATTCCCCTTATTAGTAACAAGATCAGACACAAAATGCCTAAAAATGCCGTTACCGTTACTATCGCTTTTTTTAACCCAAACAACTTCGGCTGTTTTTTTTCTCTAGTTCTTTTAACATTTCCGGCAGTTTTTGCTTTTTTCATAATTGAATATACTACACAACCCATTTATTTACAGTTGATATTACAGGCAACATGCTATTGACCACAAATGACACTATTTATGTGAACTTTCTATCTTAATTTTAAAACTCCTAATTAGATATATTTTTAAACAGTGCTAAGATATTAAAACTGAAGTAGTAATTAAGTCCACGGTATATAGGGTATAATACGTAATGTCAGGATTCAATGAAGGCAAACCCCCTTTTCCCTATTTTTTGACTCATAACGAGCAGGGTAAATGGAGGGTAATAGTCGGCGCTCAAATGATGTCATTTCGAGATCTGGCAAAACAGCCTGAATTACGAGGTTATTTAGTCCAAATGATGACTGACAGTCGGGTAAATGACGCAGTTAAAGGCGAACTAATGGCTGTCATCAAAAACGAGGGATATGAAAACAATAACGAAGGGCTAAGAAGATATGTAGATGAGAACTATCCTGACTTTGAACTTTCCATTGATACTATGACCAGGCGAAATTCTGGTAATGGAATAATTGACGGTATCAAAGCCTAAGTATCATTCTTCCATAATAATGCGACCCTAACAGAATATATAATTCATCCATGAAACTTCATATTGGCGACGAATTCTCTCCTTTAAAAAAAGTTGTTGTTTGTTATGGTACTTCAATTCCAAAAGTAAATGACTACCAACCAACTGACCCCCAAGAAATTAAGTGGGGGTGGAAAAAATGGGACAATGAAAAATTAATTGAACAACAGTATAATTTTTTCCAAAAACTAAAACAGTATCAAGTTGAATTAATTGATTTAAATACTAAGCCCAGCTTAACCTGGCAGATGTATACTCGGGATATAGGTTTTGTAATTGATGATACCTTTTATTATGCCGCCAAAAGAACATTAGCGGCTCGAAACGGGGAAATTGACTTACTACTGAAAGCTATAAACTTAAACCCAAACCAAATTGTCGGTCTACCGGGAAAAATCGAAGGAGGGGATGTCTTAATCAACAACTCTACTGCACTTGTCGGTATCAGCAATCGGACCAATCAGGAAGCAATCGACAAATTATCTAAATATGTCAAAGTTAAACCGATTTATTTAGGTGATTCAGTCATGCATTTAGACACGGTTTTAACTTTACTTCCAAAACAGTATGCATTAGTATGCCTGGATTTACTTAGCCCAGAAGATAAAACCTTTTTGGAAAAAAAAATTCCATCTTATTCCAGTAACGATCAAAGAACAAAAGCTACTCGGAACCAACGTTTTTATCGTCAACACCAAAACTATTTTTGTTGAAAATCGCCAAAAAAGAATTCAAAAAGAGTTAGTAAGGGCCGGATTTAATGTCGAACCAATAGCTTACTCAGAACCTATCGCACTTGGAGGTTCATTCCACTGCACAACCCTGCCTCTTGTCCGATCTGACAATTAAATAATAATTCATGTGACTCCAGTGGGAGTCGAACCCACGATTACCTGGATGAAAGCCAGGTGTCCTAGGCCACTAGACGATGGAGCCAAGTTAAGGACATTTTAACAGAAAAGACTAGGCCACTAGCTGCGTCCTTCCAGGGGCCTTAGCTTGGAGGAACGATGGAGCCTAAACCTCTGTATTGTAGCAAATATACCTCTTTTTTCCACCTTTAACACTAAAGCACACTTACCATATAACAACCGCAACTGGAGACAATAATTCTGTGTCTACGTTACAATAGGCTGTGATCTACATCTTCCACGGTGATAACCAACTTCAAAGCCGGACTAATTACACCAATTTTTTAGAAAAAATTCCTAATTCCCATATCACTCGCCTCGATTCCAAAGAAGTCACTATCGAAAAGGTAAATATGCATCTTTTTAGTACCTCACTATTTACCGAAGATAAAGTCTTAACTTTTGTCAATTTTTTCTCAATAACCAAAGCTATTTTAGATAAAGTAATCGAAATGACCAATAAAGCTGACCAAACAATTGTCATTTGGCAAGACAAAAAACTCAACGCTACCCAACTCAAGACCTTTCCTAAGGCAAAAATCACTGAATCATCACTTCCAAAAACGCTATTTATCTGCCTTAATGCCATAAAACCCGGTAATTACAAAATCTTAATTCCACTTCTACGCAAGACCCTAAAAACCGAACCATATGACCTAATGCTTTATTTCATCAAAGGCAACGTTCGAAAACTGCTTTCAAGTTCCACATCATTTGACCATAACAAACTTCGTCTTGCCTATATATCACTTATTGAACTTGATTTTCAAACAAAAACCGGCACCCTAGTCACTCCCAAAGAAATTGCCCTCGAGCGCATTTTGTTCAATCTCACCAAATTCTGATACTATTATAATGGTATGAATAAAATCATCCCCAAACCGTGGGGGCAAGAAACACTCTTAACTGAATCCGATCTACCTTATACTGCCAAAATTTTGACCATCAAAGCTGGCTGTCAATTATCACTTCAATATCATGACCAAAAAACTGAAACCCTAACACTGATATCAGGTCAAGTTATACTAACTATCGGCACTGATCAAAATAACCTTACTACCAGTCCCATGGTTTCAGAAATCGGTTACACCATAAAACCAAACACCATCCATCGACTTAGTGCCACCACTAACTCCCTTGTATTCGAAGCCTCAACACCCGAAAAGGGGACTACATTTCGACTAGCCGACGACTACCATCGCCCAAACGAAACAAAATAGTTTACTATTGTAATAGGAAAGCTATTAATAGCTTAAAAAAATAAATAATTATGCCCAACATTTTATGGTTCTCTCATATCCGTCACTCTGATTTACCTGAAGCTGGAGGAAAAGGCGCTAACCTTGGGGAAATGTTTAATATTGGCATTCCCGTTCCCAATGGCTTTGTCGTTACCGCAACCGCCTATTTTAATTTCATCAAAGAAAACGAACTTGACCAAAAAATAAAAGAGATTCTTAAAACAACCGACGTCGATGATCCTGATCAACTCATGAAGGCTTCGCAGGCCATCAGACGACTTATAACCAAAAGTGACCTTAATCCCAAGCTGGCACTCGAGATTATGAAATCATACAAAAAATTATCGGCATATGGAGGTCTAAAAAATGTCCGTGTGGCCGTTCGCTCTTCCGCTACTGCCGAAGATTTACCTGACGCTTCCTTTGCCGGACAACAAGAAACATATCTCGATGTTATTGGTGAATCAAACGTTGTTTCCCGTGTTCGCGATTGCTGGGCTT
>JAKAFM010000018.1 GCA_021817905.1 bacterium
TCTCATCAATAGGATTAATGATTGAGGCGATGCGAGGGAGGCTGGCAAGTAATTTTTGTTTAGTTTCTGGGCTTAATTTGGCCATTTCAAGTCCGAGTTCAGCAATAGTATCGGTAGTTAAAACTGCCGGACCACCAGCATTGGAAATTACGGCAACCTGAGGACCAAGCGGAGCATTTTCCCAAGCAAATGCTTGAGAAAGATCAAAAAAATCGCCTAACTCCTGACAGCGAATAGCCCCAGACTGGGTAAGGGCAGCATCGAGAACTCGATCTTCACCGGCAATAGCACCAGTATGAGAACGCATAGCGGCAGCAGCGGCCGGAGATTTTCCTGGTTTTAAAATAAAAACAGGATGATGTGGGGTAATCTGACTAATAATTTTGACGAGTTCTTGACCATTACTTATCGATTCAAGATAAAGACCCACTGGAATGACAGAACTGAGACCGGGGGTAGAGGTGGACAGTGTTTGCGAAAGTTGGGGAAGCCAATGACCCAAAATGTCGTTTTCATTGACGACTGATTTATTACCAACAGTAACAAAGTCATTAAAACCGAGGGTAGTAGTTTGGCACCAGTCAAATAAACTAGCAGCAATAGCACCTGATTGCGATATAAGCCGAAGATTACCAGGATCTTTTATCACCTGGCCAAAGGTGACATTAAGAGGCGGAGTGGTTGAGGCGAACCCAAGACAATTAGGACCGAGAATATTAAGTTGATATCGGTTGGCAACATCAATTAACTGCTTTTCAAGCTGGAGACCGCTGTCACCTATTTCTTTAAATCCGGCAGTAAAAATTACGAAATTTTTAACACCGTGTTTACCTCCTTTTTCCAGTTCGTTAATAACCAAATTAGCGGGGATGGCAATAACAGCGAGATCGGGAATTTCGGGAAGACTGGTAATATCGGGATAAAATTTAAGGGCACCAATAGCGGTAATTTTGGGATTAATGGGATAGATTCTTCCCTTATACCCAGAAATAATGATATTTTTGAGGGCAATGGCACCAACTTTTTGGGCCGTCTGAGAAGCACCGATAACGGCAATAGATCGGGGGCTAAACATACCAGTTAAATCACGAGTCATTAGAATAGGTTAGCATAATTGATGACTGAGAGATTTTAGCGAGCGACGAGAAACAGAATTCCAGCGCCAAGGATAACTACGAGTGCCGCCAAGACCATTAAATTATCTTTTTTAAAATCAAGAAAAGCTGATTTCGGTTGACGAATAACACGAACATTTTTTTTGGATTTGGTGGGGCGAGTTTTTTTGGTGGCAGTTTTTTTCATAATTATTAAAAGTATTGCAGAATTTGAAGGACTGTCAAGACTTAGGGTATTTGAGATTATTTTTAGCGTGCCTTATACTGAGGAAGTTTGAAAACGAAGAGTAATTACAATTTGGCCGTTGATGGACTGAGAATTATTTCGATATTGGCAGTGGTATTGATTCATACAACAACCAGAACTATGGAAGCGAGTAGCTTTCATTTGGAAACTATCCAATGGACTGTTTTTTTAAATCAGGCGGCACGATTTGCGGTGCCGTTGTTTTTTATGATTTCGGGGTTTGTTTTGGAACTTAATTATGATCATCATCCTAACTATTTTGCCTATTTATGGAAGCGAATTAACCGAATTTTTATTCCTTATATATTTTGGAGTGCGGTTTATTATTATTTTATTTACACTCAGCATGGAGTAAATTTTTTGACGGCCTTGTTGTACGGGAGTGCCTCTTGGCAACTATACTTTATTCCAACTTTGCTCATTTTTTATATTGTCTTTCCCCTACTTCATGAACTTTATACTTTTATTACGAATAAATGGATTTTCTTGGGTTTAACCATTATTCAACTATGGTTGTTGTGGCATGATTATAATGTCAAATCTTATGATCTTTTTTACCCCCTGGGAATCGCCAGTTTGAATTATATGATATTTATTTTGGGGATGGTGGCCAGCCGGAACCAGGAGGTGGTGTTGAGTATTATTAGGCGATGGAAGTTATTATTAATCTTTGGGTGTGTGGCAGCGGCTATTTTGGTTTATTACCAAGGGAGTCATCTGTATATTCAAACCCATAATTATTTAAGGTTATATTCTCAATGGAGGATTAGTATCACTCTATACGTGATTTTGTTGGCAGCGGTAATTTATGGTTGGCTCCATAAGGCTTATGTTGACATTATTAAGAAGCTGGCGGCGTTGTCTTTTTTTGTCTTTTTTGTTCATATTATTTTTTTGGAGAAGGTATGGAAATATCTATTTTTACCACTAGTAACGCATAATGGTGGATTAACTGTTTTGCAGCAGGGGTGGTTTGATCCGCTTTTTTTTGGAGTAACGGCACTTAGTTCATTGGGGCTGGCCTGGGTGGCTCACAAAATTCCCTATTTTAGTCGATTAACGGGGTAATCCATTAAGTGATGAAAGTTAGCCAAACGTAAAGGCATAAGCTTCGATACCAGGGGAGGAAAATTCAAGTCTAAGAAGATGGGCTGAAGGAGCTCCGGGACTATTAATTAAGGGGTAGAGTTTGGAACTGTCGATAGAAATGGTGTTGACCAAATGATCATCAAGAAAAACTTTGACGGATGCATCTTTGTTATTGCCAGGACGAAGAACTACATAAACCTTAGAAGCGGTAAAGTGATATTCGAGTTGACTATTGGAGGTGGTGGCAGCGTAATTATCGGTTATATTCCAGCTGCCACCAAAACTAAAGGTGTTAGGAGGCAAGTCCGTGGCTAGTGTAAACGACTGTTGAGCTGAAGATAGGGTGCCAGTGGGATAAAAATATTGAGCACGACGAGCACCAAGGTAACTTTCTGGGGAAATTTGTGTCTGGGGAGATAGGTTGGGAAGTGAAACCAGGGAGGAGTTGACCTGTTGATTATTTTCTCTCAATAATGATTGAATGGAAGCCTCCATGTCTTGATAATTACCTTCCCCAAAATGACTCTTTCGGATATTCCCCTGGGCATCGATTAAATACTCGGCGGGCCAGTATTGATTATTATAATTATTCCAAGTGGCATAATCGTTATCCTGAGCGACTGGATAATGAATATTGAATTGCTTGATGGCGGCGGCGACATTGGCGGGGTTTTTTTCAAATTCAAATTCAGGAGTATGAACGCCAATTACTACAAACCCTTGTAATTTATATTTATCGTACCAAGCCGTAATGTGAGGAAGCGTGCGCAGACAATTAATACAGGTGTACGTCCAAAAATCGACGAGAACAACCTTACCTTTTAGATCTTTAAGGGTTAATGGCGAAGGAGTATTTTGCCATTTAGTGATACCTACAAAATCGGGTGCAGGGACAGCAGTGGTATCAAAAAGTGGAGCGGAATTATTAGTTGGAGTGCGACCCCGGAGTTGGTTAAGTTGTAATGTTACCTGTGCGTTACTTTCGAAACCATTGAGCGAAGAGGTTAGTTGCGGAAAGGAATTAAGCAAGCTAAGCTCCAATGTCTTGTCGGTATTGGTGAAAATGAGGATGGCAGTAATGATCATAATAATGCCAAACACTTGTTGAAGTCGATGAGTGTAGGGAGCAATGAGCCGACTTTTGGCAAGTATCTTTTGACTACCATAAACAAGGATAAAAAGAGGGACGGCGACACCAAAACTATAAGCAAGCGTAATACTGATAACGGATAATGTAACCGCACCAGTGGCGGATAAAGCGGCAATGGTGGCTAAAATTGGACCAGCACAAGGAGACCAAACAATTCCCAATGACGAGCCGGTAATTAAACCAGCTAGAAAATTGTGACCGGGATTGTTGGTAGTTATCTTCCAGGAGCCACTGAGCCGACTTAAGATCATCTCTGACCAATGCGTGAGTTGGGGAATCACTAATGACAGTCCCATGGAGGCGATAACAATGACGGCAAAAATTCGAAGTAAGTTGGGATCAAAATGAAAGAAGCGTACCAAAGTGGAAAGTGAGAGGGTAATTAATGCAAAACTAACACTAATGCCAATAACTAAACCTAAAGGACGACGGTGATCTGTCGAGGTGGAACCAGAGGAAAGAACAACGGGTAAAATAGGCCAAATACAGGGTGCAAAAATAGTGACTAATCCAGAGAGAAAGGCAAAAGCAATTAGAAGGATCATTATTTTATACTACTACTAATTATATAGTATATAAAGAGTATTTTTGGAAGGATGGTGACAATTATGCTTTTGACTTTTGCCGACGGGATTGATTATAGCGGGAGCGGTCGGATTTAATCTCGGCATGATGGTTATTAGTTGGGTGTTGTCGTATTTGGGACCAAAAACCAATGGACGCCAACACTCCTAGGATGGTAACTGGGCCGGCGATCAATAAAACGCTTTGATAATAGCCGCGTTCGCGCCAATAAAATTTCATACAATCCTGATAATTAAAATTCTTACAGACGGTGTCAAATTGATGAAAAACAAGCGGAGAAAGGTGAAGTATGGAAAAGAGTGATAGTACAAAGGCAAAGCCGGCGGTAACGGTAGTGAAACTGAGATATTTTTGAGGCATACGGTTATTATACAAGGATGGAACAAAAAGGCTAAATTGGCAGTCATTGACACTGACTGCTAAGTCCGGTAAAATGAGTTATGAATCAACCTCAATTTACTCAGTTGGCAGCAGAAACATTGGAAAAGTCCTTGGAAAAGGCTAAGATGATGGGTAATCCGGAAGTAACGGAAGGACATTTATTGTGGGCATTGCTCACAAGTGAAGGAGTGGGGGCAGAATTGTTATCGACAGTGGCGTTACCACGGGTGGAGGAGCTTTTAGCAACCTTACCAACAGGAACAACTGACGAACCACGACTTAGCCGAGAAATGGAACAAGTAATCCAGAAAGCAATACAAAAAAGCCAAAAATTAGGAGATACGTATGTATCTCAAGAAATGCTGGTTTGGGGGTTAACGGAAACGAGCGAGGCATCAATAAGCCGTTTGTTTGATAAAACTACAGTACAATCTGCAATTATTAATTTGCGCGGAGGTAAAACTGTGGATAGCCCCTCAAAAGAAGGTACTTATAAGGTACTAGAGAAATATACAACTGATTTAACGGAAGCGGCAAAATCGGGAAAACTTGATCCGGTGATTGGCCGAGAAGAAGAAATCAGACGAGTGATGCAAGTACTATCGAGACGAACTAAAAATAATCCAGTACTGGTGGGAGAACCAGGAGTAGGAAAAACTGCGGTAGTAGAGGGGTTAGCAACGCGAATTATTGCCGGAGATGTTCCTGAATCACTGAAACATAAAAAAATCTTAACGCTGGAAATGTCGACGTTGCTGGCGGGGGCAAAATTTCGAGGCGAATTCGAAGAACGGCTCAAAAGTCTTATTGATGAAGTGGTGAAAAACGAGGGACGGATTATTTTGTTTGTCGATGAATTACATACGATTGTGGGGGCAGGAGGAGCAGAAGGAGCAGTTGATGCCTCAAACATGTTAAAGCCTGGACTGGCCCGGGGAACTTTGCGACTTATTGGAGCGACTACTCTGTCGGAATATCGAAAATATATTGAAAAAGACTCAGCTCTAGAGCGAAGATTTCAACCGGTATTAGTTAACGAACCGACAGTGGAAGATACTATTTCGATTTTGCGAGGGTTGAAAGAAAAGTATGAATTACATCATGGGATAAAAATAACCGACAGTGCATTGGTGGCGGCAGCAAAATTGTCTGACCGATATATTCGTGACCGATTTTTGCCGGATAAGGCCATTGATTTGGTTGATGAAGCGGCTTCAGGGTTGCGAATACAAATGGAATCGTCACCAGTAGAAATTGACGGACTAATGAGAAAAGTTCGTCAGTTGGAGATTGAACAAAAAGCTTTACAAAAAGAAAAAAATACCGAGGCAAAGGAACGTCTTAATCTTTTGGAAAAGGAATTGGCTAATGAAAAAGAATTATTAAAAAAGTTGGAAATTAGATGGCGGAGCCAAAAAGAGGCCATGGAAAAAGTCCAAAATTATCGCACGGAAATAGATAAATTACGGGCAGAATTGGAAACAGTTGAACGGGAATTACAACTGGATCGGGCAGCAGAAATTAAATATGGAAAGTTGCCCGAAGCACAAAAAAAACTAGCAGAAGCGGAAAAGGAATGGAATAAAATCCCAGAAGTTGACCGATTGTTAAAACAAGAAGTAACCGAAGAGGACATAGCAAGCGTGGTGTCACGGTGGACGGGAATACCAGCAAACCGAATGTTAAAAAGTGAAACCGAAAAATTGCGCCACTTGGAGACCGTATTGGTTAAGCGGGTAGTGGGACAGGATGAGGCATTGCAAGCTGTGGCCAATGCGGTACGAAGATCGCGACTTAAATTAGGTGAGCATAATCGACCACTGGCTACTTTTTTGTTTTTGGGACCAACGGGAGTTGGGAAAACTGAAACGGCAAAAGCGTTGGCTGAACAATTGTTTAACGATGAGAAAGCAATGGTGCGAATTGATATGAGTGAATATAGTGAGGCACATACGGTGGCAAGATTAATCGGAGCGCCTCCGGGATATGTGGGTTATGAAGAAGGCGGACAACTGACCGAAGCAGTACGAAGAAGGCCGTATACGGTGGTATTGTTGGATGAAATTGAAAAAGCTCATCCGCAATTATTTAATGTGTTTTTACAAGTGTTCGATGAAGGCAGATTAACTGATGGTAAAGGCAGGACGGTTGATTTTACCAACACAGTAATTATTATGACTTCAAATTTACCGGAAGCTGATGTGCCAAAAGCATTTCGACCGGAATTTTTAAATCGGATTGACCAAATTATTGTTTTTAATCAGCTAAAAGAAAAACAATTGGTTGAGATCGTCGACATTCAACTTGGACAGCTTATAACCCGGTTAAAGGAACAAAATATTGTTTTGACGGTGACTGATAAGGCAAAAAAATATTTGGCAGAAAAAGGTTATGATCCCGCATTTGGTGCCCGACCACTTAAGCGGTTAATACAGAGCGAACTACTAGATCAGATAGCCTTACTAAAGCTTGATGGCGAAGATAGTGATGAACCGCTAGGAATGGTGGCCGATTTTAAAGGCGGTAGATTACTGGTCAGTTTGATGGATTAATTGGGTTGTAGTATTGGTTGATTACGGACTGAATTGGCTTTGTTTATTTGAGCCATGGGATTAATTGTAGCCAAGATGGCAATAAGCAAAATAGGGAAAAAACAAAGTATCGTGAGAATGAGTCCCCAAATAGCCCATTTTTTTTGAGTAGACTTAAAGACTTCGGTACTTTCCCAATGTTTATTTTTCCAAGCCCATTCCCTACCCTTTATTCCCAAAATAATCGCCATGAGAAAACTTAGACCGGGAACAAATGAGAGCAGAGCGATCCAAACGTTATTACCGATACCCCAGATCCAAGTCAAGAAAAAGCCACCCCAACTCCAGCCTTGAATTTCGGGAGGTAAAGTAGTGCTTTCGCCAAGACCGGAGGTGTTGGTAGGTGCTGGCGGAACACCGACGGGGGTAGAGGTTAATGTTTGGGGAGTAGAGGGAAGCGGAGTGATTATCGGAGTGGCATCCATAGAGATTAAAACTGATAATTACCTTAAGATTACACCTACTCGATGGTTTGTCCATTATTTGACTGACTATCCGGGCCAATTAACATTACTTTGTCTTCGGGAGTAATGATACCCAGCGTTAGAACTTCAGACATAAAAGTACCAATTTGCTTGGGCGGTAAATTAGCAACAACAATGACTTGTCGATTAATGAGATTTTGAGGAGTATAAAAATCGGTAATTTGGGCGCTGGATTGTTTGACACCGTGGGGGCCAAGATCAATCCATAATTTAATGGCCGGACGCCTGGCTTTGTCAAAGTTTTCAGCTTTAATGACGGTGCCGACACGCAGGTCGACGGCAGCAAAAGTAGTGAAGGGAATGACTGGTTTAAGCTTCATGGCTTATTATAAGGTAAAATAGGCTACTTGTGCCCATAGTCTAATGGATAGAACACTAGCCTCCGAAGCCAGTAATCTGGGTTCGACTCCCAGTGGGCACACCAGCGGTGAGCATTTATGTTATTTTATTAATCGAGATGATTGTGGATATGGTTCAGATGTTATGATGAAATTAACAAATGATAAGTATTATTCAAAAAATTTTTGCGTCAATATTACCTAACCAGAAGATAAATAAAAGCTTAAAAATTTTGATCTTCACAAATTCTATTCTCGTTTTAATTACCGGATTATTTGCCCCCTTTTACGCAGTTTTTGTACAACATATCGGGGGAACGATTGCATTTGCGGGCTTATCTTGGGCAATTTTTTCAATAGTTGCCGGACTTTTGATTTTATTATTTTCTCAGTGGGAGCTTAAGATTAAAGAACAAGAGCTTCTGATAGCCTTAGGATATTTTCTTCGAGGAGGGGTCTTCTTCAGCTATGCTTTTATGACTAATACTACCCAATTACTGGTGACACAGGTTCTTTGGGGTGTTGCCGTTTCGTTGGGGACTCCAGCTTTTGACGCTGTTTATACTAGCCATACGTCTAAAGAAAATGCTATTTCCGAATGGGGTGAGTGGGAGGGGGTGGCAGCCATTGTGACAGGCATCGCTGCTATGCTTGGAGGGATATTTATTCAAACCTTTGGTTATCCGGTTATTTTTATACTAATGGCGGCCATTTCCGTTGGTCTCGGACTTTATATTTGGAGTTTACCAAGAGAGCTATTATAAAGTAACGATAATCAGTTATTTTATATATTTTTGTTGGACGAATTTTAGGAACTCACCGACCTGCATCCAACAAAATGCCCACACCCATACAAAAATAATCAGGGGAAAAGAAATTTTGCCCGGCATCATAAAGCCAGTGAAGGCAAATAAGGTGGCAACCAGTTGGGTGGCTGAAGTTGCCAAAATAACTTCTTTGCTGGGTAAAAATTTCCACCAGCGTTCTTTAGTATGAGCAACATAAATTAACAGATGTCCGGAGACGGTAAGTTTGAGAAAATACATCGTTTGAATAACGACCCAATCAAGTTTGAAAACGTATTTGGCCAGAAAGAAAAGTATCAAACTATTGGCAATACCGGTGAAACCGTACAGCGTACTTAAAACAAATCTTTCTTTAACGTTTACTTTGGCGGGACGACTGGTAATTTTTACCCTATTAAAGGCTAGAGAAATAATGGGGATGTCGTTAAGTAGGGCAGCGATAATAATTTGTAATGCGGTTAGGGGGTAATTACGAAAAAGAACACCTAAAACCACGATAGTGACGATGAGCCGGAGGCTTTCGGAAATACGATATAACGAATAGGTGTAAATCCGTTCAAATATTTTTCGACTTTCAATAATGGCATCTTTTATAACTTCAATGCCGTTGGAAATAAGAACAATGTCAGCTGTTCCTTTGAGGGCAGCAACAGCGCTTTTTACAGCGATTCCAACGTTGGCAGCTTTCAGTGCCGGTAAATCATTGACCCCATCTCCATTGGAGGCAACAATAAAAAAGCGCTTGGCTTGTTCGACAAGTTTTAATTTATCTTCCGGTAGTATCTCGGCAAAGGCACCAGTTTTTATATAAAAATCCCGGGTTATTTCTTTCCAGTCAAGATGGTCAAGTGTTTCTTTGGTAACAACCTTACCGTCATCTAGTAACAATTGTTGGGCAATTTGATTGGCGATGGCCCTATTATCCCCTGTTACCATAACAACGTTGATACCATTCGCCTTGAGAAACTCGACCACACTTTTAGCATCAGACCTGAGGGTATCAGATAAAGCAAGTAGGCCAACAATTTGTAAATTCTTTTCAGTGGAGGTTTTGTGTTTAAGGGCAACGGCTAGTGTCCGATAGCCGTTATTGGCTAGAGTGGCTACTTCCCGGTTAAATTTTTCCTTAGTAACTTTATCAAGATGGCAATACTTTTCGACAATTTGAGGCGCTCCTAGGGTAATAACACTAACTTGGCCTTTGGAAGTGACGATAGCAGTGCTTCTTTTTCGATCGGAATCGGCAGGAATAAAATTATTTTTAGTATAAACAGGAAGCTTTAAATCGAGCGTTTCTATTTTTTTAAGAATCGCTTTGTCAATAGGATTTTCGGTATTAAGTGAGGAGATGATGGCAGCATAAGTAAGAACGTCGTTATGAGTAAAACCGTCATAGGCATAAATATCCTGGACAACGATATTGTTTTCGGTAAGTGTTCCTGTTTTGTCAGTTAATAGGAGATCAACATTGGCCAAGTCTTCAAGGGCAGAGAGCCGTCTGACAATCACCTTTTTCTTGGCTAAATTGAGGATTCCAAACTCAGTTATGAGCGTCATAACCGTTGGCAGACTAACCGGAATTCCAGCAATAATAAGGCTGAGATCGAGAGCAAGGATTTCAAGATAGGAAACTTTTTGAAAAAGAAATGTAGTTGTCAAAAGTATGACTGCCAGCAAACTCAGGATAGTTAAATATTTGGAGATAGAGAGAATGTCTTTTTCGAGCAAACTTTTTTTAATAATCCGTTCAACTGAAAAGATGGTCTTACCAAAACTGGTATTTTTGCCGGTAGCTGTGACCTTAATAACAGCATTGCCGGTAACTAAAAATGAACCAGAATAAACGAGATCATCAACTTTTTTATCTTTAGGCAATGACTCACCAGTAAGGGCTGATTCATTTATAGCAGTATGATCGGCATCAAGAATGACGCCATCGGCAGGAATTACTTCACCAAGTGAAAGTTGAACAATGTCGTCAACAACAACGAGACGAGAATCAAGCGCCTGCCACGTATTATCTCTAAACACCTTGACTTTTTGGGCTAAATTTTCATTTAGCTTTTTGATGGCACTATCGGCCTTACTTTCTTGCCATAAGGTAATTGCAACATTAAGAATGAGAAGTATAAGAATAAAGTTGGCGTCAAAAAGTTTTCCCATTGAGAACGAGAGGCCGGAGGCCAACAGCAACATTAGAACAATCGGAGAAGTTGCTTTGTTTGCAATTTTACGGATTAGGTTGATTTGCTTTTCAGGTATTTCATTGCTACCGTTTTCTTTGAGTAGACGGTTGGCTTGAGTAGTTGTTAGACCGTGAAACATATTTACTCTTACTATACCTTAATTAGCTCAGATAAGGGAACGGTGAGTGGTTGGTCTATTGACACCCCCCCTAGGTGTACTGTATACTTCATCTGTGAAGACAATACAACAACGGTTAAATAATATTGGTGGCCAGATTGACGGAGTAAAGAAAATGGTCGATGAAGAAAAAGATTGTGTTCAAGTATTGACACAACTAAAAGCAATCAAGTCAGCGATCGGGAGTGTAATGGACACGGTGGTTGAAGACCAGTTTGAGACTTGTATGAAATCACTTAAAGTTGAAGATAGAGCATTATTAATTAAAATAAAAGATTATGTCAAATCCAATTAACGTAATAGGTAAAGAAAATTTTAAAAATGAAGTCCTTAATTCAGAGTTGCCAGTACTAGTCGACTTTTGGGCACCGTGGTGCGGACCTTGTCAAATGATGGCACCAATACTGGAATCATTAGCCAAGAAATTTGAGGGTAAGTTAAAAATAGTAAAAGTCGATACGGAACAACCAGAGAACCAAAATTTAGCAATTGAATATCAAATTCAAAGTATACCCAACATGAAAATGTTTAAAATGGGTGAAGTTGTTCAGGATTTTATCGGTTTTAGACCAGAAGCAGTATTTAGCGAGGAATTGAGGCCGTTTACCAATTAGCAAAACCTTTATGTTTAAGCAAAATGAAAATCAAAATGATCGTATAATTAGGATAGTTATTGGATTATTGATGCTTTTTAGCGGGTTATTTTTGGTGACCGGTGGACTAAAGCTGGTTATACTCGTTTTGGGGGTAGTGGCTCTTTTTACGGGGATAACGGGATTTTGTGCAATCTATAAATTGCTGGGAATATCGACCAATAAAAAATAACTCGTGCAAAGTGCGAAAAACTAGAAATATTCGAGAAAGGTGGAGGTTGTATATGCGACAGTGTCGCGTTATACTAACGCATGAAATCGGATCAGATTATGAGCGTATTTTCGGAGGGGTGCCATCCCCTATCATCGGCCGATATTTTAGAACGATTGCAACACAATAAGGTAGCCATTGATCGAGCAACCGTATATCGACAAGTAAGTCGATTAAAGGAGTTACTTAAGTTGCGAGTGGTTGATTTAGGCGATGGGGTGACACGATATGAATTAAACGAGGACCATCATCATCATTTGGTGTGTTTGCGATGCAAGAAAATAGTAGCTATTGATCTGTCAAAAAAGACCGAAGGATTACTGCAGCAGATAGAGCAAACATATAAGTCTGAACAGAATTTTATATTGTTGACCCACAATCTGGCATTTTTTGGGATATGTAGTGATTGCCAATATTTATGAGAAATTTTATAAGGGTTTTACTAGTTCTGATACTTATAGGATTTTCAGGCTATATAATTACCAACCTACAAAAAAAGCCTGAAGTAACAACAAAATTAAGTGTAGTAGCTTCGGTCTATCCTTTATCATATTTGGCATCGGAATTAGGTGGTGACAGGGTGGAGGTAACTACCATTACCCCGGCAGGGGCTGAGCCACATGACTATGAACCTACAGCTCAAGATATGGCTGTAATCGAACAAAGTAAGCTTTTGATCATGAATGGATCGGGCCTAGAACCATGGGGGGATAAAGTGAATGAATTATTTAGAGGCTCAAAAATTACGATTATAAATGCCAGCGGAAAGTCTACCGGCGACCCTCATTTGTGGTTGTCGCCACAACTGGCTAAGACTGAGGCAGCAGCAATTGCTCTTGGTTTAATAAAGATTGATCCAACCAATAAGGCTTATTATCAGCAGCGGGAAGTGCGACTTGACCAGGCGCTTGATGAATTGGACGCGATGTATAAAAATGGATTAGTCAACTGTCGGCAGAAAGATTTTGTGACTTCGCATGCGGCCTTTGGGTATTTGGCTACAGAGTTTGGACTTAACCAAATCCCGATTTCGGGATTATCTCCTGACGAGGAGCCATCGGCACAAAAATTGGCAGAAATTGCCAATTTTGTGCGTAATCATCAGATTACCTATATTTTCTTTGAGCGACTTGTCAGCCCAAAATTGGCGGATACTATTGCTAAAGAAACGGGGGCTCAGACAATGGTTCTGGATCCTTTGGAGGGAGTTACCGAAAATGACTTACGAAATGGTAAAACTTATATAACGATTATGCAGGAAAATTTAGCTCATTTAAGAACAGCACTGGAATGCCAATAAAAAAACGACGAACACTACTTGAAGTTCATGATGTTACTTATCGTTACGATCATAGCGAAAATGTTTTGGAAAATGTCTCTTTGACTCTTTATCAGGGTGACTATTTGGGTATTATCGGACCAAACGGTGGGGGCAAAACGACTTTATTAAAGCTTATTTTGGGATTGTTGCCAATACAATCGGGAACAATTTCATTAGAGACTAAAAAAATTGGCTATATTCCCCAAAAAGTCGGGACTTTTGATCATCGATTTCCGATTACGGTGGGTGAGGTGGTGGCAATGGGACTGATCGGTCAAAAGGGAATTGGCCATGGGACATCATTGGTTGATAATGTCTTGGCGCAGGTGGCGATGGAAGATTACAAAGACCGATTAATCGGTAATCTATCAGGAGGTCAACTCCAGCGAGTTTTTATAGCGCGGGCACTAGTAGCAACTCCGGAAATTATTTTTTTGGATGAGCCGACAGCTGGCGTGGATACAAAAACTCAAGATACATTTTACGCACTTTTAAAAAAACTCAATAAAGATATGGGGATTACTTTGGTGTTGGTGTCGCATGATATTGATATTGTGGCGTCAGAGACGACAGAAATTGCCTGTATTAATAAAACTTTGGTTTATGATGAAAATCCGAAGGCTTTTTTGAAACAACGAAAAATACAAGAACAGTATGGCAAGGGAGTTAATTTTATTATTCATCATCACTAAATATGTGGCAACTTTTACACTATAGTTTTGTGATTCGAGGGTTGGAAGCCGGATTAATAGTGGCATTGATAGCACCTTTAATTGGGATGTTTTTGGTATTAAGACGTTATTCATTAATTGCTGACACACTATCCCATGTTTCCCTGGCGGGAGTGGCAATCGGACTGCTTTTGGGTGTGAATCCAATTGTGACGGCAATTATGGCTTCGGTGGGGGCATCGGCGATAATGGAAAAACTACGAACTTCAAGACAATTATATGGAGAATCAGCACTGGCGATTTTTTTGTCGGGAAGTTTAGCTCTGGCGATTATTTTAATCAGCTCAGGAAAAGGGTTGGGGGTAAATGTGATGAATTATTTATTTGGATCAATTGTGACCGTAGGACAAGGTGATGTTCTG
>JAKAFM010000003.1 GCA_021817905.1 bacterium
CATAAGTTATGGACTTGGAAGTCTAATATGGTGTTATGGTGGAACATTCCAGAGACAATCAGAACTTTCATTCTTAATTTCCTCATATTTTGCCTTATTATTCCTTTTTTTATTAAAACAATATCAATCACAAAAAATATATTTTTTTCTGGGAATTCTTATTGGCCTATCTGTTGCACTTGACCGGACTTGGACAGTAATTATTTTCTTAACACTTCCTTTTGTTTATATAAAGTCTACCAATCATAAATATATTTTTTGGTACCTATTCGGACTTCTATTAACAAATTTTCCCTCACTAGTATACTATTATGTAATTTTTAATAATCCTTTTACCTCATCCTTTTCCCATCTAAATGAGTTTCCATTATTTACGTCTTTTAAACAAGCATTCTCGTCACCTTTGGCTTCTGTCGTAATCAACCTATTTAGTTTTGGACCTATACCAAAATGGGCCACATCACCTTTATTATGGAATCAAAGCCTAAGTAGTGGACATTTAAATTTTTCAGTTAACTATGCAACCACATATCCCTATAAAGGTATTTTTACCCAGTCACCATATTTATATATAGCGATTATTTCATTACTAACAACACTTAGAAAAAGTAATTTTTCCAGACTAGTTATTTTATGTATGGCAGCTATGACATTAGTGTATTCAAAACTTGTGGGCTATTGGAATCCAAACAATTACAATACCAGATATTTTTTGCCTATCGTCACCGTACTATCAACGTATTTTCCGCTTTCAATTAGTTACTTAAATTCAAAGATAAAACCACAATACAAATATAGTTTCTACCTTATTTTATTAATTGTAATATCCATATCAATTTATTTTGGATATTCCGCCTTACTTTCAAATTATGGTCCACACATCACCGGGGAACATCGATATATACCGACTAATAACCTAAATGAACTAATAACTAATCTATTTCCAAATTATCAAAATGCTCTCTTTTTATCTACAATATTTTTACCTTTCTTCCTAATAATATGTGCCTATCTCAGTAAAAAATATCACCGCTATCTAAAAACAAGCCAAAATATTTCGCTTTAAATTTTTCAAAATCAAAAATCAACTTTGCTTTTTTAGATAATTTTGAATAATCACCATTCAGTACTTTACTGATTTTTTCTGCAAGATCTTGACTATCACCAACTTTGGCAATTTCTCCCATTCCAGTTAATTGTACTGGTACTCTCACTCCCGGCAAATCAGATGCTACCACTGGGCATCCGCAAACCATTGCTTCCGCCTGAACCAGCCCAAAAGTTTCCAAATTATTAGTACTGGGCAATACCAGGCAGTTACAAATTTTATAAAAATTAACTAAATTTTCGTGTTTTATTGGACCTAACAAAATTATATTTTGATTGAGTTTAATTGCCTGTATTAATTTTTTTGAACTGGTATCCCCGACAACCTCTTCATACGGTCCAACCAAAATTAATTTTGCCTTTATGTTTTTTTGAATTTGTTCAAATGCTTCAACTAAGTATATAAGCCCTTTCTCCCAAGCTATTCTTCCAACATATCCTATTATTTTTTGCTCCTTATCATTGTGAACCAAGCGATTGCGAAGTTGAAGAATCTCTTTCTTGCTGCTGATTCCGTTTAAGATCGGAGGCAAAATAATCTCCAGCTTATGTTTAAACATTTTCAAGAATATTGAATGGTCGGCATAATCTTGGGTATAAGCCACAATTTTGTCAGCCAATAAATAGCTCACAAGATGAAAGGGGAAACTAAGCAGAGCGATTAATTTGTTCGAAAAAGGTCCCTCAAAGTCAAATTCACAATGATGAGTAATAATTAAACGTTTACCAAGAATTTTTGCCCATCCTGCCACCACTACCGATTCTAACTGTGGTAAATGACAATTAACCACCTTGCTGGCTTTAACGGCCTTAAACGCGTCAATAATAAAATATGGCATTACTACTCCCTTGCCGATAGTCAATGCCACTTTTGATCTAATAACACTAACTTTATTAATCATTTCCCGTTCGTTATTTTTTCCATTAAAGCGAGAAGTTAACACGCATACCTGAAAATGATCAGTCATGCTCTCTGCCAAAAGTTGTACATAAATACTCACCCCAGAAATGTTGGGGGCGTAATAAGTACAACTAATTAATAGGTTATCTTTGTGCATTCTGTATAATTCTATCAGCATGAACAACAGGGGAATACTTTTTTGGCAGCCACGACATGACTATCTTCGTAGTTTATCCCGTACGCTCTGGGGCAAAAAAACACTAGTCGTACTTAACTACCTCATCTGGTTCTACCTATTTTATGTTTCTTACCAACTCATAAAAACTGATGCTAATATATTTTGGCAAATAGCCACCGCCTGCATTATAGCTGAAGTAATTGAGAGGTTACTTAAAGCTAAAATTTTCTGGAAGCGACCATTGTTTGAACACAGAGATCAGATTCCTCCCGGCTTAGTCAAAAAATGGTACCAGACCGGATCGTTCCCTTCAGGCCATACCTCCAAGGCTGTTTTTTTCTTTCTCTTTATTCTTCACTATCACGTTATGAGCCCAATTATATATTTACTCATTACCATCCCACTTTTATTATTTCGTGTTTTAGTTGGATTTCACTATCCGATTGATATGCTCGGAGGGTTAATCGTCGGTGTTACTTCCTGGTTAGTTGTTTATCAGCTCACTTTTCCTAGATTTTTGATAGAATCTATTCACAAAATTTTTAATTTTGTTTTCTTCATTCATTAGTATTTTTTCACTTTCAACTTTAGATTTATTTATGTTTGCTGACCTAAAATATATCATCCTCTGGTGGCTATGTGTTTCTGGAATTGGCCTTGTTACGCTCCCAACCATAACGTATATTTTTCGATCATTTTGGGATAAAGGTTATATCTTTTCCAAGATAGTTGCCTTGGGACTTACTACTTACATAATTTTAGTCCTTGGCGTTTTTAAACTGGTTCCCTTTACTTCCTATGCTACTTTGGCTATTCTCGCCATACTAGCGATAGTCCAGTATTTTATCTATAAAAAAAATAACTATTGGCCAACGTTTCAAAAAATAATCAAAGAAAAATTACCGATATTTATAGCCGAAGAACTTCTTTTTTTGCTTATCCTCACTGCTTGGTCATTTGTTCGCGGCTTTGCTCCAGACATTGAAGGTCTGGAAAAATTTATGGATTGGGGGTTCGTCAATTCCGCCTTGCGGAGTCATTTTCTTCCTCCAGCGGACATGTGGTTTGCAGGGCAACCTATAAATTATTATTACTTTGGTCACGTTATCTTTGCCCTACTTACTAAACTTTCAAACATCCCCTCAACAATTACCTACAACTTAAGTATCGCTCTTGTTTGTGCTTTGACTTTCGTTAGTGCTTTTTCCTTAAGTTCAAACTTAGTCTACCTTTTTCTAAAAGAATCCCGACCAAAAATAAAGCCCTCAGTTTTCAGTTATCTTTTAGCCGGACTATTGTCAGCACTGTTGTTGACGTTTGGCGGCAACCTACATACGGTATACAAAATATCAACCATTAACGCCAAAAACAATAACGGTAAGATTGTTTTTACTCTCAAAGCCTATCAACAAGCAGCTGCCTCGTATTGGTATCCCGATGCTACCCGTTTTATCGGCTTTGATCCTGATGTCAAAGATAAAACCATTCATGAATTTCCAGTTTACAGCTTTGTTGTTGCTGATCTCCATGGCCACATGAACGATATCCCAGTCATACTTTTTGTTGTTGCCTTTTTATTATCTGTCGCTATTTCTAAGCCCACAAAAAAACTTATTGTTTGGGAGATGGTTGTTCCTTTAGCTTTAGCCTTATCAATTGCCTATATGACCAATGCTTGGGACTTTGCTGTCTACGGGTTAGTCTATGCTGTTACGACTTTTATGGTCACTCGTTCGATTCCCAAGACGGTAGTTAACGGTTTACTGGTGATTTTTTGCTGGTATTTTTTCACGCTCCCTTATAGTCTAAATTTTACACCGATGGCTGGCGGCCTACGCCTGGACGATATGCATTCACCTTTTTACCAACTTTTTGTTCTGTACGGCGGTTTCTGGATAATTGTTATCCCTTTTGTCTTGTTTTTTATTAAAAGACTTCTTGCTAAAGGTAAACTTACTACTATCGACTTTTTCGTATTTGGCATTATTTTGACAGCTACGATACTGATCATTCTTCCTGAAATTGGCTACGTCAAAGACATTTACATCTATGAACATCGTCGCGCCAATACTATGTTCAAATTAGTCTATGAAGCTTTTATCCTCTATTCACTTGTTGCCGGATTTGTTCTAATTCGTTTTCGCGACAAAATAGTCTACAAACTATTATTTATGTTGGTCTTTATTATTCATCTGATCTACCCATATTTTGCCATCAAATCATATTACGGAGACCTGAAAACCTACAAAGGACTATATGGGTTTAACTTTATTAAGGATCGTTATCCCGATAATTTTGCCGCTATCGAATGGATCCAAAAAAATATTCCTGGTCAACCGGTTATGCTTGAAGCTGTCGGCGACAGCTATACTGATTATAACCAAGTTTCCATGAGTACTGGATTACCTACTGTTGAAGGTTGGATTGTTCACGAATGGTTGTGGCGCGATGGCTATGATAAGCCTGCTGCTAGGCAAGCCGATGTTCTTAAGATCTATACTTCCAACGATATCAATGAAGTACGGGCACTTTTGCAAAAATATTCTGTCGACTACATCTTTGTTGGCGCCAAGGAATACGAAAAATATCCCTTAATTAACGAAAAGAACTTTACAGACTTAGGTGCTACCATTGTCTTTGAGTCGGGCAAAACCAAGATATATAAACTTCCAAAATAAGGTATCATCATTAAATGTCCGATATCTTATCTGGTCTTAATCCCATCCAAACCCAAGCCGTTACTTACACGGGTTCACCTCTTTTACTGTTGGCTGGAGCTGGCTCGGGAAAAACTCGCGTTTTGACCCATCGAGCTGCTTGGTTTGTTAAGCAAAACCTAGCCACCGCCAATGAAATTTTACTCCTAACTTTTACCAACAAAGCTGCCGGTGAAATGAAAGAGCGAATGATTAAATTACTAGGCGATACTTCCAAAAACACTCAACCTTTTGCTGGTACATTTCACTCTTTCTGTTGTCGCGTCCTGCGCACCGATGGTGCTCATCTTGGCGTTGCCCCCAATTTTGTTATCTATGACAGTGATGATCAAGAGAACGTTCTCAAATCCGTTATCCTTGATCTTGATTTAACCACCAAAGAATTTAAACCATCATCGGTTATGTATTTTATTGAAAATGCCAAAAATAATAATCAGTCTCCAAAAGAGATGAAAGAATTTGCCCATGGCTTCTGGCAAGAAATGTGTTGCCGTATTTTTGACGTTTATCAAAAAAGACTTGGGCAACTCGACGCTCTCGATTTTAACGACTTATTAGGAAAAACAGTCGAACTTTTTATTCAATTTCCAGATATTTTATCTAAATATCAACAACACTACAAATATATCCTTATCGATGAATATCAAGACACTAATCAAGTTCAATACCTACTCACCAAGTTATTAGCCAGAACGCACCAAAATATTACCGCTGTTGGCGATGCTTCTCAGGCAATTTACGGATGGCGCGGAGCAAATTTCAAAAACCTAATTAGTTTTGCTGCTGATTTTACCAATACTAAAATAATAAATCTTGAAGAGAACTACCGTTCGACTCAAATAATTTTGGATGCCGCCAATGCGGTTATTATTAAAAACACCTCTCATCCTGTCCTTAAACTTTTCACCAAAAAAAAATCATCAGACAAAATTAAAATATTTGAATCCGAATCCGAAATTGGTGAAGCCGAATTTATCGCTGATAAAATCAAATTTTTGGAAAGCAATCTTCATATCCCATTTCACCAAATGGCCATACTCTATCGCATGAATGCCCAATCACGGGCGCTCGAGGAAGCTTTACTTAAACAAAGTATCCCTTATGTTCTCATTGGCGGAACCCGATTTTATGACCGTGCCGAAATTAAAGATGTTGTTGCCATGCTCCGTCTCGCTATTAATCCCAAAGATAAAGTTGCCTTTGATCGGATCAGCAAAACACTTGGTAAACGTCGATCTGCTCAATTCACCGCTTATTTAGAGAAATTTGAAATTAGCAGTTTAACTTCTCTCCAAGTCCTAGAATCCATAGTTGTTAATTCTGGCTATTTGGAAAAATTCGATCTTAAGGACGAAGAAGACCAGCGCCGGGTGGAAAATATTAAAGAACTCAAATCTGTTGCCACTCTGCACCCAGCCGTAAATGATTTGTTGGAAAATATTGCTCTCGTCCAAAATGAATATAGTCAACAGGAAAAAAATAAAAAAAACAAAGACGCAAAAATTGGAGTTCGATTAATGACACTTCATGCTTCCAAAGGCTTGGAGTTCGAAGTTGTCTTTCTGGCTGGATTCGAGGAGGGGATTCTGCCCCACTCTCGTTGTTTAGTTGATGAATCGCAAGTCGAAGAAGAGCGCCGACTTTGCTATGTCGGTATTACCCGTGCCAAGGATTATCTTTTCATTTCCTACGCCAAAGAGCGTCTTTATTTTGGCAAAAGTAGCCTAAATGAACCCTCCCGTTTTCTGGCCGACATTCCTGAGC
This sequence comes from bacterium, assembly GCA_021817905.1. Taxonomy (GTDB): domain Bacteria; phylum Patescibacteriota; class Microgenomatia; order UBA12405; family UBA12405; genus JAMCSD01. The sequence continues at coordinate 6,668 of JAKAFM010000003.1, forward strand.
ATCTGGTTGAATATGAAACCAGTGGTTTGATCTTACGCGACTATCGCCGTTCTAAAAATAAAGTTAATGATGATTTCGTCTACGACCCGGATATATACTAAAGAGAATAGTTAATTTCCTGTTACAATTCAATGTGATTACCCGCATTCTTTACAACGAAGAAAAGGATCAATATAACTCAGTTATTACCCACCCAATCCAGAGCTGGGAATGGGGTGATTTTTTAACCGGCGAAGGACACAAAGTATACCGCTTGGGAATATTTGAAAACAACAAAATAATCGGTGGCTATTCACTTAATTTTCACACCATCCCTAAAACTAATTTTAAAATCGGAGTTTTTCAAAAAGGTCCCCGTGTTGACCAGGAAATGATCAACAATGTTACTCGCATAAGTCATCAAGAAAATGCCTTATTTGTCAAATTTGAGCCCGAAGTTATTCAAAAAACCTATGACGAGTTTAGCAATGAAACTAATCATAATATTCCCATGGATTTTCCCAACATGGTCATTTCGCCAAAGGTTGCTTTTTATCCCTTTACTTACCTTGTAAACCTAACCAAAAGTGAAGATCAGTTATTAGAAAACATGCACACCAAAACCCGGTACAACATAAAAGTTGCCAATCGCCATAATGTCCAGATCGTTGAAATGACCAACGACGCCGGTTTTGAGATTTATTTAAAATTACTCTTTGATACAACTAAGCGTCAGGGATTTTATCTCCATTCAACCAACTACCATCGCCATCTTTGGGAGATTTTAAAGAAAACCTCAATTCCACACATAATGCTTGCCCAGTACAATGGTCAAACGCTTTCTGCCTTTATGATCTTTACCTACAAAAACCGGCTTTTTTATCCTTATGGTGCTTCGCTTGACGTTCATCGCGAAACAATGGCTTCGACCTTATTAATGTGGGAAACCATCAAAATGGGTAAAAAACTTGGCTGTACTCAATTCGATATGTGGGGAAGTCTTGGTCCTAAAGCTCACGAAAGTGAAAATGGCTATGGCTTTCACCGCTTCAAACAAGGTTTTGGCGGTCAGCTTGTTCAATTTGTTGGTAGTTATGATTTAGTTATCGACCAACCAAAATATCAAATTTACAATTTAGTTGACAAATACCGCTGGAAATTCCTCCATTTAAAAGCTAAAATCCTTTAGTTTATGCAACAAAAAATTTCACTCGTTGAGCTTCAACATCTTTCTAAACTGGCTCGACTTAAACTAACTTCCCTTGAAGAACAAACGTATCTACCACAGATTGAGTCGGTTTTAGAATATATGGATATCCTTAATGAGACCGATACTACTTCTATAGAACCTTTAACCCAAATTACCGGTTTAAAAAACATAACCAGAAACGACGAAATTAAACCTTCTCTTGATCGTTCAAACGCCTTATCATCGGCTTCCAAAACCACAAATGGTTTTGTGGTTGTTCCCAATACTATTAAAAAATAAATGCTCGATATTACCACTCTAACTATTTCCGACTGTCACGACTTGCTCGTCAATAAAAAAATTACTGCGGTGGAAATTGTCACTAGTTATTTAGATCGTATAAGAAAATATGACCCGGAAATTAAAGCCTTTATTACTGTCACTAATGACTTAGCTCTTGCCTCCGCCCGAGTTCTCGATAAAAAAATTGCCTCCGGACAACCTGTCGGACAACTTGCTGGTTCGGTTATGGCGGTAAAAGATATTTTCTTAACAGCAGGAATCGAAACAACATCGGGTTCACAGCTTCTAAAAGGTTATATTCCTCAATATTCTTCTACTGTCTATCAGCGACTTTTAGACGAAGATGCCATTTTAGTTGGCAAAACCAACACCGACACCTTTGCCTTCGGAGGTTCAACTGAAAATTCTGGTTATTTTACTACTCACAACCCTTGGAATACCGATCTCGTTCCTGGAGGGTCTTCGGGTGGCTCGGCCGCGGCTCTATCAGCCAGTTTGTGTACTTTCTCTTTAGGTACTGACACTGGTGGTTCTATTCGCCAACCGGCTTCTTTATGTGGCATTACCGGTATTAAGCCAACCTATGGTCGCAATTCGCGATACGGTATTACCGCTATGGCCTCATCATTTGATTGCCCTGGTGCATTTGCCAAAAATGCTGCCGATCTGGCTTTAGTAACAAAAATTATGGCCGGCGCCGACATTCATGACGCTACTTCGTCACCTGTCACGGTTGCTGATTATTCCCAAGAATTAAACGCTCAGACATTATCAGGTCTAAAAATAGGTCTTCCTAAGGAATATTTTGGCATGGGTATCGATGATGAAGTGAAACAGAGAATTTTAGACACTGCTGAATTTTTCAAAAAAAATGGAGCCGAAATTATTGACATCTCTTTACCAAATACCAAATTAGGTATCGCAGTCTACTATATTCTGGTTCCCAGTGAAATTTCATCCAATATGGCTCGCTATGATGGAATTCGTTTTGGTCAAAGCCAAAAAGGTATCGATGATCTTCTCCAATATTATCTAGACACCAGAGGGGAATTTATGGAGCCAGAAATCAAACGTCGTGTTCTCATTGGCACCTACGCCTTATCTTCAGGTTATTATGACGCCTATTACACCAAAGCCTCAAAAGTCAGAATGATTATTAAAAATGAATTTATTGATGCTTACAAAAAAGTTGATGTCATCTTAACTCCTGTCTCGCCTACTACTGCTTGGCCGATTGGTGAAAAATCCAATGATCCTTTGGCGATGTATTTAAGCGACGTTTTCACTGTTTGTGTCAATGTCGCCGGACTGCCATCAATTGCCTTACCGTGTGGTTTTGATTCCAAGAATCTTCCTATTGGCTTCCAGTTGATAGGTAATTATTTTGAAGAATCAAAACTCTTTTCAATTGCTCATCAATATCAAAAACTAACCAATTATCACCTTCAAGCCCCAAAAATATGAAAGTCACTCCTATAATTGGTCTAGAAGCCCACGTTGAGCTCAAAACGCTCTCTAAAATGTTTTGTAGTTGTGATGCTTCCCATTTCCATGCTCAACCCAATACCCACACTTGCCCCGTTTGTCTTGGTCTCCCTGGTGCCCTACCGGTTCCCAACTATACTGCCTGTGAATGGAATATTAAACTCGGCTTAGCCCTAAATTGCTCTATTAATAAGTACTCTTTTTTTGAGCGCAAAAACTATTTTTATCCCGATCTTCCCAAGGGATACCAAATTACCCAACTTCAAGCTCCTTTTGCTATTAATGGTTATCTTGATATCGATAGCGAACACATTCGTATTAATCGCGCTCATATGGAAGAAGATACCGGTAAGTCGCAACACACCGTAGTTGATATGCAAGATATGACGCTTATCGACTTCAACCGTTCCGGAGTGCCCTTGGTTGAAATAGTCAGTGAACCCGATATACGTGGCAGTGCGGTTGCTAAAAAATATCTAATTAAACTTCAACAAATTATCCGATATTTGGGAATTTCTGATGCCGATATTGAAAAAGGCTCCATGCGTTGCGAGCCAACTATTAATTTAGAAATAATCACCAACAACGGTCAAACTATTTACACCCCTTTGGTAGAAATAAAAAATGTGGCCTCACTTTCAGGGGTTGAAATGGCAATTGAATATGAAATCAAACGACAGCTACTTGAATGGCAAAAATCAGGAATTATCAAAACAAAAACTAATAAAACCACCCGTGGTTGGGATGCCAACAAACTTCAAACATTCTTGCAGCGCGAAAAAGAGGGGAGCGCTGACTACCGTTATTTTCCCGAACCCGATATTCCCCCATTAGAATTTACTGATGAACAGATTACCAAAATAAAACAATCAATTCCTGAACTTCCGGACGCTAAAAAGCAACGTTACATCAAAGATTTTTCTCTCTCAGATTATGATGCCACTACAATTACTAATGACTTCGAAACCACCCAAGTCTTTGAAAACATAATTAACATCAGTAAAGATATTAAATTTCCCAAATTCGTTGCCAATCTTATTCTTGGACCAGTAAAAACATATGTAAACGAAAAGCAATTAAACATTTCCGAAATAAATCTCGATCCATCAAAATTTGCCATACTTTTTGATCAGACAGAAAAAGGTTCAATATCAATGACAATTGTCAAACAATTCATTATTGAAGCTATCGATCCAAAATTTGATATTATGGCAACGTTGCAAAGCAGAGGACTATTTCAAGTCTCAAATGTTTCCGAACTTGAAGAATTTGCCAAACAAGTAATAGACGCCAATCCTCAAGCGGTTAAAGATTATCAAAAAAATCCCAATTCCCTCGGTTTTTTAATTGGTCAATTAATGAAAATCTCTGGTGGTGCCGCCAATCCCAAGCTGGCCAGAGAGATTCTAGAAAAAGTCATTACAAAAGGTCTAAAATAAGGTATGAAACAAATAATCGGTCTAATTCTATTACTCGTTATTTTGGGAATCGTTATTATCTGGGCCAAAGGAAAAACTCCCGGTATGAGCGGAAATAATCTATTTAATTTTGTCACTCCTTCTCCTTTGATATCACCAACAGTTACCCCTACAGCAACACCCACGATTACCAAAAAATAACGTTAAATCGAGTATTCGACTTGATATTTCTCTTCATCAGCCATAACTATAGCCAACTGTTTTTGTAAATTATCAAGCGCTTGTTGTAAATGTGGTTTTTTACTAAAGTCAATTTGATTATTAATTTCCGCCCAATGTACCAGCAGTTGATGTCTGCGATTTTTTAATGCTCTTCTAATATACTCCCATTGAATTATCCGGCTAAATTGTTGCCATTCAGGAAACGTTGCCAAAAAATCTGGATGATATTCACCTAACTCTACCGCCTTTTCTAACGTCAACCCTTTCGGAGAAGTAGGTTGTCTTGAAGTTGTATTTTTCTCAAAGTCATCATCAATTTCACCACGCATAAAGTTATTATACAATTATCTAGTGTCCACTTCTCATCACTCCTTTGACCAAGAGTATGCTCGCCTCAACCCAGAGCAGAAAACTGCCGTCGATACCATCGAGGGTCCAGTTATGGTTATTGCCGGCGCCGGCACTGGCAAAACCCAAACAATTGCCCTACGTATTGCCAATATTTTGCTCAAAACCCAAACACCTCCTAATGCCATTCTTTGTCTGACCTTTACCGACAATGCCGCTGCCAACATGAGGCAGCGCTTGATTACAATTATTGGTGCACGTGCCTATAGTCTAAAAATCCATACTTTTCACTCTTTTTGCAACGAAGTAATTACCACTAATCCCGAGTATTTTATTATTGCCCCTGACCTAAAACCACTTGATGAACTTGAAAAAATAGATATTATTCAGAAGCTTATCGATACATTGCCTGATAGTTCGATACTTAAACCATGGGGCGATCACTACTACTATCAATCTGAAATCATAAGCCTTCTTCAAACAGTTAAACGCGAAAATCAAAGTCCTGAAATGCTTATTAAATTAATCAATGACCAGCATTATTTTGTTAGTCAATCAGCCACTTTTATTACTAAGCTTCGTGGTCTTCGAGCCAGTAAAACATTAGAAAGTGAGGTGCTTTCAATTCTCGATCAATTAATTTCTATTCCCCATCTTTCGCCATCAATTAAAGCTCTTTTAGGTCTTGATCGCCAACTATACACTTCAGGCACTTTTACTAGTGGTAAGGCCAAAAACCCGGCTATTAATCTCAAAAACGAACTCCTTAAACGTTATGATGATTTCACCAGACTTATTCCCAAACAACTAGAATTTACAAAAATTTACACTAAGTATCAACAGGAATTAATAGCCAAAAGTCGTTACGATTTTGATGACATGATTTTATTCGTCATTGAGGCCTTTCAAAAAAACCCTGAACTCCTTCTCCGCTACCAAGAACAATTTCAATATCTGTTAGTCGACGAATATCAAGATACTAACGCCTCCCAGAATACAATTATTGACCAGCTTGGTTCTTACTTTGCCGATCCTAACACCTTTGTTGTCGGCGATGATGACCAATCAATTTTTCGCTTTCAAGGCGCCGCCATCGAAAATATGTTTGATTTTTATGAAAAACATAAAAAAACGCTTAAAATCATTGTTTTAAAAAATAATTATCGCAGTCATCAACTAATTCTCGATACTTCCCAATCAATCATCAATCGCAACAAAAATCGTATTGCTACCTATATCGAAAATATCGATAAATCACTTACGGCACTACAAACTTACGACCCAAATCCCATTAACCTGTATGTTGCCAATACTAGCCTCGATGAAAATTACTACGTCGCTCAAAAAATTACCAGTCTCCTTAACCAAGGCACTTCTCCTTCACAAATTGCCGTACTCTTCCGTGCCAATAAAGATAGTCTCGACTTAATTGAAATGCTTACGCGACTTGGAGTTAAATATTACCAAGATAGCGGTGACAATATTCTCGAAAACCAGGTAATTAAACAACTACTGACAGTATTTCAACTCATCAATAACCCCTTTGATGATCAACTCATTTTTAGAGTACTATCGTTTCCTTTTACTAACATCAATATTGTTGATTTATTTCGCATCCTTAGGGCAACTTACCAACAAAAAGTTTCACTTGGTAGTTTGGTCAACAATCCATCCAAACTTACCGCTCTGTCTCCTGCCTTAAAACCCCAAACTTTAGTTAAAATACGCAATTTTAACCGTCGTCTTGCCAAGGCGATTATTTCCAAAGAAATTGACCCACTTCCGGTATTTTTTAACAAAACTATCCGACTGTTTAAGTATTTAAAATATATTCTAAAAAGCAATTGCCTCCGAGATTTAAGCGATCTTAACCAGTTGTATGCCGAAATTAAACGTCTTGCTCAAGAACCAGGCACCAATCTTACTACTCTGCTTAACCGATTTGAGTTGATGGATAACAATCATCTTACCTTAGTTTCTGACCAAAGTATTCTTAATGATCAATCAGCGGTACGTCTTCTGACCGTTCATAAAGCCAAAGGTCTTGAGTTTGAATATGTATTTTTGATTAAAGTCCTTGATAAAAAATGGGGTAATACCACCAATAGTAATGCTCTTCCGCTTCCACTTGGTATTCTTAAAAATGAAATGTTTAAAGTCATCGCTGATGACGATTCTGACAATGAAGAAGAACGAAGATTATTTTATGTCGCATTAACCCGAGCCAAAAAACAAATTTACATATCATACGCCAGTCATAATGCTGCCAACAAAGAACAATTTCCTTCGCAATTTATAGCTGAAATTGAACCACGCCACATCGAAAAAATACCTACTCTTTCCATAAATTCACAAATTGCATTAACTACTCTTTTTCCCTTATCCGAACCGAAACAGCATAAAAGTGATGAACTTCAAGAGTATTTGACGCGTTATCTTCAAACCAATTATAAGCTTAGTGTTACTCATCTTAACTCTTATCTCAAATGTCCCCGTTGTTTTTATTTTCAAACGATTCTTCGTCTCCCTCAAGTTAAAAACAAATTTGCTGCCTTGGGAACTGCTATTCACTTTTCACTTTCCAGCCTTTTTAATCACTTAAAAACAAATCCCCAATATTCTCTTTCGAACATGATAACTGCCTTCACCCACGCGCTTAAAAATGAAAATCTTAATAACGCTGATTTTCAGGAAACTCTTACTCATGGACAACAAATTCTAACTGCCTACTATCAACACTATAAAAATGAATTTAATGGCAATTACATAATAGATTTTGATTTTAATAAAGACAACGTAAGTATTAATGATGTCCCTGTTACCGGCAAAATAGATAAAATAGACATTGGAAAATTTGCTACTGTAATCGATTTTAAAACCGGTAACCCCGACTCCAAGTTTGCTCAATTGAAGCCTGATGGTGATTATGTTCGCCAACTTATTTTCTACAAATTATTAGCCGAACACGATCCAAATTTTAAATATCAGGTAAAACAGGGGATTATTGATTTTATAGAAGTTTCAAAACGAACCAAAAATTTTGTTAGAAAAATATATGACTTTAAGTCCGAAGATGAACAATTAGTCACAACTCAAATTACCGATGTCTATCGACATATTCTTAACCTTGATTTTGAACCCAACCCCGACTGTCAAGATCCGCTTCATCTTCATTCTCTAACTATCTAAATTTACTTACTCGACATTCGTGTTTTATTTGGGTACTATAAATTTACATGACCATACTTTACATACTCTTAGCTGCCATAGTATTACTGCTGATATTTCTCATTATCCGTCAAAATAATCAGAAAACCGCCGATATATCACCACAAATTCTTTCGGCTCTAAACCAGGCTGGCCAAAATATGGTTACCCTTGCTGATCAAAAAATTGGCACCGACCTTACCAATAAAAAAAATGCCATCGAAGATTTGGTTAAACGGGTTCTTGAAGAAGTTAATCGCAATAGCCAAGAACTAAAGATAGCTGAACAAAACCGAATTGGTAGTTTCTCAACTCTTTCCCAGAAACTAGAGGAACAAAAGGCTTTAACGCAGCAACTATCAGCAACCACTGATGGACTCAAAAAAGTATTAAGCAATAATCAACTTCGAGGCGCCTTCGGGGAACGTATTGCCGAAGATTTGTTAAAAATGAACGGATTTGTCCGTGGAAAGGACTATGAATTTAATAAAGAACAAACTGGAACCGATACTCGCCCGGATTTTGCCGTTTTTCTCCCCGACGGCGCTAAAATTAATGTCGATGCCAAATTTCCCTACGCCAATCTTCAGAAGATGACTGAAACAGAAAGTGTTGATCAGAAGAATGAATATGCCAAAGCTTTTGAAAGGGATGTCCGCGATAAGATAAAACAGGTTACCACCCGTGATTATATTGACCCCGAAAATAAAACAGTCGATTTTGTCATTCTTTTTATCCCCAATGAAATGATTTTCTCTTATATATATGAAAAAATGCCTTCTGTATGGGAGGACGCTATGCAAAAGAAAGTCGTCTTTGCCGGCCCATTTAGTTTTACTGCTATTCTTCGTATGGTTCGTCAGGCTTACGATAATTTTCGCTATCAAAAAAATGTCCAATCGATTATTGGTCATATCAAGCTTTTTGAAAAAGAATTTGAAAACTATAATGTTGAATTTAATAAAATTGGCGATAGAATCGAGTCGCTTTCTAAGCAATATAGCCAAGTTAACCAAACCCGTACTAATCAATTACTAAAAGTTGTCGATAAGATTCGACTATCTGATGAAACAGACACCTCCACCACTCCACCGCTCATATCCTGATATTCTTTTTGCTTTTCTTTGTTGGCTCTTGTTGGGATCAATTATTTTATTTTTAACGCCAACACTTCCTCTGGTAATTTTGGCGGTAATTGTTTTTGCTTTGGCACTATTCTTATCTGTTCGCCTAATCGTATCAAAAACAAAAATAATCATTATTATTGACATTTTGGCATCGGCATTATTAGTACTTGGCTTAATTCATCAATATAGTGTGATAAATATTATCTTATTAATCCTGATTACTCCGATACTCTACTTCATGTTGCCTTAAATTTTCTCCCTCTTGACACGAGTTAGCAGTCAGCATATCATATTGCTAAATATGGCAGATCTAACCCAACGACAGATTCGGATTTTAAAATGTATTGTTGAAGAATTTATTGAAACTGCAGAAACAGTCGGCTCTGAGACCCTTGAAAAGAAGTTCAACTTAGGCGTATCTTCTGCCACCATTCGTAATGAAATGGCCGCCCTAACCCAGCTTGGATTCCTTAAAAAAAGTCATTTGTCTGCTGGCCGATCTCCTACCTCGCTTGGCTTGAAATATTACGTCCGCAATCTCATGACTCCCAAAACACTATCAATTAATGAAGAAATTGGCGCTAAAGAAAAGGTATGGGATTACCGTAATGAATTCGATCGGTTAATTCGCGAAACCACCAAGGAATTGGCCCTTAAAACTCGGTCCATGGCTATTGCTACCACCGATCACGGCTCGATCTATTGTTATGGAGCCTCCAACTTGCTCGAACAACCTGAGTTTTTTGACATCGACGTTACCAAAACAGTCTTGGCACTTATGGACAATAATGATTTTTGGTACGAGATTGTTAACAAGGTCGGCGAAAGTTATGACGAGACTAAAGATATGGTTCATCTCCTAATTGGCGAAGATCTTGGATTGGAACACCTTGAACCGTGCGGATTTGTCTACCAGCGCTACCTTGCTGGTCCTCATCGTGGCATTTTAGGAATTGTCGGCCCTGCCCGCGTCCGTTATCAATATATCGTCCCCATTGTCGACTACTTTGCTGAATTAGTTTCTACTATTACAGGTTAATACATCTATGGATCAAAGCACTACTCAGCCTACCAAGGATAGGCATGACAAAAAAAACAAACAAAACGACCAACAAATTACCCAGTTGCAATCACAGGTAAGTGATTACAAGGATAAATTAGCCAGAACTTTGGCCGATTACGATAATTTAGAAAAACGGGTCGACACCCAAAGACAGCTAATTGCCACCCTAACCGTTGCAACTATTGTTGATAAATTATTAACAATTCTTGATGATTTATACCTTACGTACAATCATTTGCAGGATCAAGGCCTAAAAATTACCATTGATAAATTTATTACTGTTCTCAAGAATCAAGGTGTTGAAGAAATTAATGCCCTTAATCAAAAATTTGATCCGACTGCAATGGATTGTGTTGAAGTAACCATTGGCGAGCCCGATAAGGTCCTTGAAGTCCGCAAAAAAGGTTATAAACTCAATGGCCAAGTTATTAGACCAACCCAAGTTGTAGTCGGCAAAAAAAGCGAAAATACTGCTTAAAACTACCCATTACTATTAATTATAATTAAAAATCGTTATAACTTAAACCAAAAAATATGTCATCAAACAAAATAATCGGTATTGATTTAGGAACAACCAACTCATGTGTTGCCGTTATGGAAGGCGGCAAACCAAAAATAATATTAACCTCAGAAGGTCGCAATCTCATTCCCTCCATTGTCGAGCCGGTAAAGAAGTTAGTTGGGGATCTTGCCAAACGTCAAATGGTTCTTAATCCCAAAAATTCTATTTATAGTGTAAAGCGATTAATGGGGCGCAGAATTGACGATCCCGAAGTCGAAAAAACCAAAAAAATAGTTCCCTACAAGATTGTTGCCGGTAAAGACAAAATGGCCGCAGTTGAAATTGATGGAAAGGTTTATACTCCCCAGGAAATTTCCGCAATGATACTTCAAAAAGCTAAATCAGACGCCGAGAAATATTTGGGTGAAAAAGTTACCGAAGCTGTAATTACCGTCCCCGCCTATTTTGATGATTCTCAACGCCAGGCAACAAAGCAGGCAGGCGAAATCGCTGGCCTCAATGTTCAACGTATAGTCAACGAACCAACCGCATCAGCTCTAGCCTATGGTCTCGATAAAAAGAAAAATGAAATTATTGCCGTCTATGATTTAGGCGGAGGCACGTTTGATATCTCCATTCTCGAAATTGGTGATGGAGTTTTTGAAGTTAAAGCCACCAATGGTGACACCTTCTTAGGCGGTGACGATTTTGACCAAAGGATTATTAATTGGTTAATAGACACCTTTAAAAAAGAACATGGAGTTGACCTCACTACCGACCCCCAGGCATTACAAAGAGTCCGTGAAGCCGCTGAAAAAGCCAAAATAGAACTATCATCAGTAGTTGAGTCAGAAATTAATTTGCCCTTTATTACCCAAAAAGATGGTCAACCTCTTCACTTAACAGTAAAACTTACACGAAGTGAACTTGAGAAATTAGTTGATGACTTAATTCAAAAAACTATCAAGCCGTTGGAATTAGCTCTAAAAGATGCTCATTTAACCAAATCCGATATTGCCGAAATTCTTATGGTCGGCGGAATGACTAGAATGCCTAAAGTCCAACAAGTAGTCAAAGATTTTTTCGGCAAAGAGTTGAACAATACAGTTAACCCCGACGAAGTTGTTGCCATTGGTGCTGCCGTTCAAGGTGCTGTATTGTCTGGAGAAGTCAAAGATGTTGTTTTGCTCGACGTTACACCACTAACGCTAGGCATCGAAACTGCTGGAGGAGTTAAGACACCGCTTATTGATCGCAACACTACCGTTCCTACTCGAAAATCGCAAGTTTTTTCAACCTATTCAGATAATCAGCCACAAGTTGAAATCAATGTTCTTCAAGGTGAGCGCCCGATGGCATCCGATAATAAATCACTAGGTCGGTTCGTTCTTGATGGTATTGCTCCAGCTCCAAGGGGAGTTCCTCAAATTGAAGTCATTTTTGACATCGACAGTAACGGTATCCTCAATGTTACCGCTAAAGACAAAGGCACCAATAAGGAACAGAAAATTACGATCCAAAACGCGACCAATTTATCAGACGAAGAAGTCGAAAAAATGAAAGCTGACGCCGAACTCCATGCTCGTGAAGACGAGGACCGCCACGCTTTTGCCGAAAGTCGCAACAAACTCGACACTACTATTTTTTCAGCCGAAAAAAGTCTCAAAGAATTTGCCGACAAAATTAAGGCAGATGATAAAGCTAAGATCGAAGACCAAGTCAAAAAAGCCAAAGCGTTACTTGAAAAAACCGATAGCAAAAAGGACGAATACGACAAGGCTACCGAAGAACTTTCAGCCATCCTTCAAACTATCGGCGCAGCCATCTATCAACAGAAACCAGATCAAGCCGCCGACCAAGCTCCTGCCGATGAAAAAGAAACCAAAAAAAGTGGCAAAGAGCCTGACGTTGAAGAAGGTGATATCGTTAAATAATTATATTAATAATGAAAGACATAAAATTTGAAATCAGCCAATTACGCCAAGAAAATTTAAATAATTTAGTCCAAATATTAGTTATCGACGCTACCTGTATCTTAGTCTTTGCCACTGTTTCCAGTCTTCCATTTTTTAGCAATAATTTATATCAATTTACACCCATTATCAGCGTGATTGGTATTTTATATACGATATTTTATTTAAATCGCAATTTCTTTCGTGGCAAAAAAATTAAAACTCTCGAGTCAGAATTATGAAACGCGACTTTTACGAAGTATTAGGCATCAAAAAAGGTTCCTCTAAAGAGGAAATTAAAAGCGCCTATCGTAAACTTGCTCTTCAATTTCACCCCGACCGCAACAAGGAGGCCGGGGCAGAAGAAAAATTCAAAGAAATCAATGAGGCCTACGAGGTGTTAAGTAATGAGCAAAAGAAATCGGCCTACGACCAATATGGTCACGCCGCGTTTGATCCAAATGCTGGTGGTGGATTTGGCGGCCACACCTATACTCGTCAAAATGGCCCCTTCTCTTATACTTGGAGTAGTGGTGGCGAACAGCAAAATCCTTTTGGCGATAGTTCAAATTTCGACTTTGGCGGGTTTAGCAATCCCTTTGATATTTTTGAGCAATTCTTTGGCAATCCTTATGGTTCTAGTCGTGAAGCCAAGATCCCTACCTATAAAATTGAAATATCATTTTTAGAGGCCGCCAATGGCGTAGAGAAAGAGGTTAATGTTAATGGCCACCGAAAAAAAGTTCATATTCCTGCCGGAGTCGATGATGGTCAAAGGATTCGTTTTTCCGAATTTATTCTCTATATTGATGTTCTACCGGATAAAATATTTAAACGGGAAGAAAATGATGTTTATGTTTCTGTTAACCTCAAAATATCCCAGGCGATTCTTGGTGATGAAATTAATGTCCCTACTTTAGATAACGAACCGCTTCGGATTAAAATTAAGCCCGGAACTCAGCCAAATACCTTAGTTCGCCTTCGCGGAAAGGGAATTTCTAATGTTAATAATCCCCGGATTAAGGGTGATTTATACATTAGACTACTCGTAGAAATCCCCACTCGTTTGTCGGGACACCAGAAAGACGTTATTAAAGACCTTGGTCTATAAATGCTTAAAAACAGTCTTGCTTTTGTTTTATTTTTTGGAGTTATTGGTATCTCCCTAGGAACTGCACTTTTTTCTCAAAAAAGTAATCCTCCAGTTGTTCCCCAAAATGGTATTTTTGATAGTTCACTTCTCATTACTGACACCCCAACACCACTTCCTGCCCCCACTGATTCAATTCCCGTCAACACTCCAGTCCCAACCGATAACTCACCGACTTTTCCTCCACTCCCAACCGTTACCCCGATTTCGGCAACTCGTGCCGGAGAAGACGATTAATCTGCTATAATATCCTAGTTTATCTGTTAAATTACCAATGGGGGCCCCTGTCCCCATTTTTTAACGTATGGATTTAAAAAAGTTACCAAAAACAGAATTTGCCGCAGCAGTGGCACAAATAGCAGGAGAACGCAATATCGATGTTCAATCCATCCTTGATTCCATTGAACTCGGTTTGATTTCCGCCTATAAACGTGATCAAAAAGAACGTGGCATCGAAATAGCTGAAGAAATTCAGTTTACGGTAGAACTAGCTCCCGAAACTGGTGCCTTCAAGGTATACCAAGTTATCGAAAATGGTAAAAAAGTTGATGTCACCCCTCCCGGTTTTGGACGTATCGCCGCCCAAACCGCCAAACAGGTCATTGATCAAAAAATATACGAAGCTGAAAAGGAAACAATTATTGCTGATTATCAACAAAAAATCGGTACCTTACTTAATGGCACGGTATTACGCGTCGACCCTTATAAAATTACCGTAGGTATAGGAAAAACAGAAGGATTAATCCCCAAGGAAGAACAAATTCGCGGCGAAATGTTTAGCCTTGGTATTAAAAAACTGTTTCTCTTAAAAGAAATTGTTACAAATGCTGAAACCACCCGGAAAGAAATCATTTTGTCACGTAAAGACAATGAATTCATTAAGCAGCTTTTTATTCGTGAAGTTCCGGAAGTAGCCAATCGCAGTGTCAAAATAGAAAAGATTGCCCGGGTTCCTGGTGAACGTACCAAGGTAGCTGTTTCCTCAACACAATCTGGCGTCGATCCGGTCGGTTCCTGTATTGGTCAAAAAGGCTCGCGGATTCAGTCAATTCTAAATGAGTTGCCACCCGGAGAAAAAATCGACGTCGTCTTATTTTCCAAAAACAACGCATCATTTATAGTTCAGGCTTTGTCACCAGCACAAAACATTACCATTGATTCCATTAAAGATGGCATAGCTGTCGTTCTGGTCCCTGAAGATCAATTAGCCCTTGCCATTGGTGCCGGTGGCGAAAATGTTAAATTGGCAGGCTTACTTGTCGGTATGGAAATAAAAGTCCAACAAGCAGCTGTCTAAGGAAAGGTTCTTATGTCAAATAGTAATTATCGTCCACCAATTGTCACAGTTATGGGTCATATCGATCATGGTAAAACTACCCTGCTGGATAAAATCAGATCAGCCAGCGTCGCTTCTCGAGAAGCCGGTGGAATTACCCAACACGTTTCCTCATATCAAGTAACTATCGATCGTGCTGGCACTAAAAAAACCATTACTTTTATGGACACTCCGGGTCATGCTGCCTTCAGTGCCATGCGCTCCCGAGGGGCTCGTCTTACTGATATGGTGGTTTTAGTTATCGCCGCCACCGATGGGATTATGGCTCAGACCAAGGAAAGTATCGAACACATAAAATCTGCCGATCTACCGGTAATCGTCGCCATCAATAAAATGGATCTTGATACTGCTTCTCCTGAAAAAGTAAAAGGTCAATTGGTCGAAGTCGGGCTGACTCCTGAAGAATATGGTGGTCAGGTCGCTTGTGTGCCTGTTTCTGCTAAAACCGGTAAGGGGATAGATGATCTTCTGGATCGCATTCTTCTCCAGGCCGAAGTCATGGAATTAGTCGGCGAACCATCCGCAGAACTAGAAGCAGTTGTTGTTGAATCGAGACTCGACAAAAACCGCGGTCCCGTAGCCAATGTTATCGTCAAAAAGGGAACGCTTAAACAGGGCGATCAAATTTACGCCGAACAAATTACCGGCAAGGTTAAAGCCCTTATTGACTCAAACGGTAAAAATATTTCCGCCGCTTTGCCAAGCACCCCGGTCGAAATTCTCGGGTTTGAAGCCGTTCCTCAAGTCGGTTCCATTATTTCAACCCATCCAAATATACCCCAATTTACTGCTGCCCCGGCCCTCAAGATCGATCCAGCATCTCCTCGACTCAGAATAATCGTTAAAGCCGATGTTAACGGTAGTCTTGAAGCCTTGCTAAGCAGTCTTTCTGATGATGTTGACGTTGTCAGTTCTGGCATAGGTCCGATATCAGATAATGATGTTTTTGTGGCTGCCGCATCCAAGACTCCTATCTATGCTTTCAACGTTAAAACCCCAAGTTCTGTTGTTAAAGTCGCCAATAATGAGAAAGTCAAAATAATCGAATCCAAAATAATCTACGAAATTCTTGAAGATATTGAAAAAAAGGTACTTAAATTACTTGAGCCAACCATCGATGAAGATATAATTGGGGAAGGCCGGATTAAAGCTGAATTTAAGATTAACGGCACCAGAATTGCCGGAGTTGAGGTCACCAAAGGCGAAATGGCCAAAGGCGATACAGTTCACTTAAAGCGGGACGATAAAATTGCCAAAGATACTAAAATTGATACTATTCACCAAGCCAAAATTACACTCGAGAAAATTAAAGCTACTGCTGAGTGTGGCATGACATTTAAACCCTACGTTGACTTTAAATTGAATGATGTTATAATATCCTATAAGAAAAATGAAGAGCATAATTCGCTCTAATATCTTTCTTTCACAAAATACAAATTCTATTCATTTTGGAAGCAGGCCAAATATGAAAAACTATAATGTCGATAGTATCAAAAATCTATTAAGTACCGCTAAGACCGCAATGGTGGTTGTCCCTCAAATGTCCATCGACGCTGCCGGTGCTGCCTTTTCATTGGCAATTGCTCTAAAAAAAGCCAATATTGACGCTACTGTCTATTCTCCTCAAAAAACCGATGCTAATTATTCAAAGTTAAGCGGTCTAGACCTTTTAACTGACAATTATGCCCAAAACGATCTGGTTGTCTCCTTAGATTACCCTCTCGATCAAATTGAAAAAGTTTCTTACAACGACAATGGTGGACGTCTTAATTTAGTTGTCCAAACCAAAACCCAAGCTCCAAAGATTCTCGACAATCAGATAATCATCCAAGCACAAGGTAACGCAGCAGATATTTGCTTCATGCTAGGTGATGAGACTGCTCTTGGTTCAAATGCCTCCATGGTTAACCAGGGTAATTGGGTCTTTATCTCACCCACCAATGTCACTAAAACCTGGGCCAAATCTAGTCTTGTCGATCCTGATGCTCCTTTTTCGGAAATTTTCACCTTCTTATTGCCTATGCTCGGCTTAGAACTTGATCAAGATTCCGGCAAGGATCTCTTAATTGGACTACGTGTAGCTACTCAATCATTCTCGGTTAATGTCAGCCCAGAAAGTTTTGAGGCTGGCGCTTTGTGTCTTCGAGCCACTCAAGCGGCTGAAGACGCCGTTCCCGCTGCAGAACAACCAACCCCCATCACCATGGTAGAGACTGCACCTCAAGCTAAATTCAACAGTCCTGGCACCAACAAGCCCAATCCCACACCCACAATGTAATCGTGTGCTATAATTCCCCTGACCCTCATTTGGCCTTTCGATCGCCACATCGAAACTTATAATTTGCTAAAGACGGGCCGTATACATGGCATTAATCAAAGACGAAAAAGCAGAAATTATCAAAAAATTTTCCCAACAAAAAGGGGATACTGGTTCACCAGAGGTTCAAGTTGCTCTCCTTTCTAAAGAAATTGAAAAACTCCAAGGTCACCTAGAACTCAATAAACACGATGTTCCCGGAAAAAGAGGCTTGCTAGCCAAGCTTGCTAAACGACGTCGTCTCGTTCGCTACCTCTCAGTCCACTCGACTGATCGCTATCAAAAACTCATTAAAGAGTTAAATCTTAAAAAATAAGCCGGTTCATCATCTCGAATTTATTCGAGATTTTTGCTTACAGAATTTTCAAATAAGTTCCGGATGATGTAATGCTAGTTTAAGAGTTTCTTCGATGGGTCTATTATTGTTTCACTATTCTATGTCTCAGACTACCAAAGAAATCCAATATGGTAACCAAACCATAAAATTAGATATTAACAAACTTGCTCCCCAAACTAATGCCTCAGTCATGGCTACTATGGGCAAAACGGTCGTTTTGGCTACTGTTATGGCAGGCAAGGTCGACGAAACTAAAGATTATTTTCCCCTTTCTGTTGATTTTGTTGACAAACTATACGCAGGTGGAATTATTAAAGGTGGTAAATGGATCAAACGTGAAGGTGGTCAATCCGATGGCGCCGTTCTTTTTAGTCGTATTATTGACCGATCGATCAGACCACTTTTTCCTGAAGGCTTTCAACAGGAAGTTCAGGTTATCGTTACCTTATTATCAAATGATAAAGTCACTGACGTCGTCCCGGTTGCTTTCCTAGCTGCTTCAACTGCACTTTCAGTCTCTGACATTCCTTTTAATGGCCCTGATGTTGCGATTCGGGTTAGTCAAGTAAACGGTTTGTTAAAAGTCAATCCTACTTACGAAGAATTTAAAAAATCAAATCTGGATCTTTTGGTCTGTACTTGCCCGGCTGGAGTTAACATGATCGAAGCAGGTGCTAAGATCGTTGACAATAAAACCATGCTTGAGGCAATAACTTTAGCCAAAAAAACGGCCGATGATATTAATGCTGAAATCGTCAAAATTGTCGCCGAAGTTGGTAAACCAAAATTTGAATATACACCATTCTTACCGAGTCCCGAATTAGCCAAAGAAGTTGAAAATATCATCAAAACCGATGTCGAATATTTTCTTAATAATGGAGGAGATGTTAATGGTGGAAAAGCCGAAGAAAAAATTCTTGACAAGGCCGTCGAGGCATTTAAAGCCAAAATTGAATCAGGTGAGATTAGTGCCAACCTTATCAAAGCTGCTGCTGCCGAATACCTTCGTATTATCTTCCGTCAACGGGTAATGACTCGTAGTTATCGGTTTGATGGTCGCGCTGTTGATCAAATTCGTCCACTTCATATTGAAGCCGGAGTTCTTCCTTGTACTCACGGATCTGCCCTATTCCAGCGCGGTCTAACTCAAGCCTTAACCATTACCACCCTTGGTGCTCTCACTGATCAACAATATCTTCAAGACAGTTTTGGTGAAGTTCCCAAGCGCTACATCCACTATTATTCGGCTATGCCCTTTACTACCGGTGAAGCCGGAAAATTACAAGGCCGCCCAGGTCGACGTGAAATCGGACATGGTGCTCTTGCCGAAAAAGCATTGGAAGCGGTCATTCCCACCGAACAAGAATTTCCCTATACCATTATTTTAACTTCCGAAATCATGTCCCAGAATGGTTCTTCTTCAATGGCCTCGACTTGCGGCTCAACCATGTCTCTCATGGACGCCGGTGTTCCCATCAAAGACAAGGTAGCTGGAATATCAGTTGGTATGGTCTCTGATGGTGACGATAAATTTGTACTTCTCACCGACATTGCAGGTATTGAAGACCATAATGGCGATATGGATTTTAAAATTACCGGCACTCGGAATGGCATTACTGCCATTCAGCTTGATATTAAACGTCAGGGTTTGACTCTAGAGATGATTGCTCAAACATTCGATGCAAGTACCAAAGCTAGACTATATATCCTAGACGAAATGGAAAAAGTTCTCTCAGCTCCACGCAACCAACTTTCCGTTTATGCTCCTAAGATCAAAATGGTTCAATTACCCGAAGATAAAATTGGTGAAGTAATTGGTAGTGGTGGTAAAACCATCAAAGCGTTAATGCAAAAATACCAAGTTCAAATCGATGTTGATGATTTTGGTGCTGCTTCAATCTCCGCTGTCAACCAGGATGATATCGACAATTGCGCCCACGAAATTGAGGCTATGATCAAGGATGTCGAAATCGGTGAAGAATATGAAGGCGTAGTTACCAGAGTCGAACCATTCGGTGCTTTTGTTGAATTTTTGCCGGGTCGAGAAGCCTTGTTGCATGTCTCAGAAATGACCCAGGGTTTCCTCAGTGATCCTTCATCGATTATCAAAGAAGGGGACACGCTCAAGGTCCAGATTGCTGGTTTCAACGATAATCATCAAATAAAATTAAGTGCTCACCAGTTTAAAGCTGCTCATCCTGGCGCCCCGCGTCCGGAAGGTGACCAAGACAACTTTCGGGCATCCCGACCCCAGCAGGGTAGTTTTCGTAATTTTCAATCCAATAACGGTCCCCGCCGTTACGGCAGATAAATTGAAACCAACCGATCCCAAATTGTGTATACTGAATAAAGTATGGTCTCATTGAGTCTCGATATTAACCAGGAAATTCAAAATTTAATCGATAAAACCACTAATGTTCAACTTCCTGATGGTTTGAGAGATAAATTAGAAGAAATATTTCAGCAACTAAGGGTTAATGCTCGAGCCGAAACTACGTTTTGGGAAAATTATCAACGAACCGCTAAATATATCGATTGGATTATCAGTTTACCCTGGAACAAACAAAGTCAGGACATTTTAGATATCAATTATACGCGTGAAAAATTGGACGAAAACCATTATGGATTAGGCGAAATTAAAGATCGAATTGTTGAATATATATCTGTTTTAGCCCTCCAAAAAAGCCGTCATCCTGGTGATAAAATGCGAGCTCCGGTGATTTTATTTCTCGGACTAGTCGGTACTGGCAAAACTACCATGGCCAAATCTATTGCTGATGTTATGGGTAGAAAATTAATTCGCATCCCTTTTGGTGGTTTAGGTGACCCTCTTTATTTAAGAGGCCAATCGCGACTTTATCCAGAAGCCGAACCGGGAGCAATTATTCGCGGTCTTCGCGACGTTGGCGTAAATAATCCCGTGATTTTGTTAGACGAAATCGATCGCTGTGCCGATTCAGCGCTCAATACCATTATGGGAGTCTTAGTTGAACTACTCGATCCTGAGCAAAACAATAAATTCACTGACCACTATATTGATTATCCTTTTGATCTCTCCCAAGCTATGTTCGTTGCTACCTGTAATAACACTACACGAATCGCTACCGCTGTGATGGATCGTGTTGAATTGGTTCAAATGCCCTCCTATACTGATGAAGAAAAAATTGCTATTGGTCGTGATTATTTACTTCCAAAAGCACTCAAAGATGCTGGCCTAACCCCAAACGAGCTTCAAATTGACGATTCGGTTTGGCTCCAAGTTGTCCGACCTCTTGGCTTTGACGCCGGTGTTCGTACGCTTAAACGCAATATAGAAGGTTTATGCCGCAAAACCGCCGCTCTTATTTTTGAGGGTAAAATTCACAGCATAGTTGTTGATGAGTCAAATATTAAAAAGATGATGCCCCAATGGTAAAGTATCTCCTCACGTTAACTATGGTCGCCACGGCCTTTGTTATTCTTCTGGTTTCGCTCTATTCAACTTTCCCTCATCAAAATTATTTGCCATCACCTCACAAAAATCCCTATGTAGTTTTAAATCCTTCTCCCTCGCCGCTTCCAACTACCACCCCCAAACATACGGATCAAACTCTTACTGATCTTGAAATGAAAAAAGAACTTGAGAACTGGAAGTCTTACCAGCCCGATCTTAATGATCGCCAATGGATTGATGGCTTTTGTAGTGATAAATATTTTCCGGTAATAAACAAAGGATCCCTAAAATATAAAACTATCGAAGATCAGTTGGTATTTTTAACCCCTAATTATTTCAAGTGGACAGATAACTCAGTCAAAAAAATTAACCAAGATCCCAATTCATTTATTTGTTCAATAAATACCATTATTCCTCTTAAGGCTTTTTCAGATAAAATTATTTGGATTCAATCAAATTGTGGTATTTCAGGCGATAGTCATGATCCAACAATTGAGAAATGTTATGCCGTTAAACAACAAATGCAATTAATTTATGGGCTTTTTCAATGTCCAATTCAGTCTTGGGTCGATTGCCTACCCTCACCAAATTCGCCAACCAAAATTCAGTGTCAACCGGAATTTTTACAATGGGCCAAAACTAATTGTCCCAATTTTCAGGGAGCTGCACTTTAAACCATATGCCACTTACTAATTCCCAACAACTCGATTATGTCGCTACATTGATCACTGACTGCACCAAGTGTCCCCTTTATAAAACCGCCACCCATTCTGTGCCTGGTTCCGGGAATCCTACCGCAGAAATTGTCTTTATTGGTGAAGCCCCCGGCTTTTTTGAAGACCAGCAGGGTTTGCCTTTTGTTGGCAACTCTGGTAAACTCCTAGACAAGCTTTTATTAACGATCAGTCTGAAAAGAGAAGAAGTTTTCATTGCCAACATTTTAAAACACCGGCCACCTGAGAACCGCGACCCACTCCCTGACGAAATCCGCGTTTGCACGCCCTATCTAAAAGCTCAATTAAAAATTATTAAACCTAAAATTATCATTACTTTGGGCAGATTCGCCATGAATTATTTTTTTCCAAACGAATCAATCTCCCGTATTAGAGGACAAATCAGATCACTAGTCTGGCAGGATTTACCGTTAACTATTATTCCTGTATACCACCCTTCCGCGGGTTTGAGAAATGGCGCCATGCTCCAATCACTTACTGATGATTTTAAAACAATCGGCCAATTTTTAGGCCGAATCTAAACAATTATAAAATATATGGAAATCAAACCAAAAACAAATCAATACCCGCCCCAGAAAACTTTTTCTGGAGCCCCAAACATTATTAAACAATTCAATTCTGGCCGTGACCAGGTGCGCATCAGCGCCCTTGGATGTTTCGGAGATGTCACCCAAAACATTTTCGTCTACGAATACGCAGCCGGTGGTGACTGGTCAAAAAGCCAAATGATTATTGTCGACTGTGGTGTCGGCTTTCCTGAAGAGGACGCCTTTGGTGTCGATCTTCAAATTCCGGATACTAAATATCTCGAAGACAAAAAAGATCGTATTCTCGGAATCTTTATAACCCACGGTCACGAAGATCATATTGGTGCCGTACGATTCATTTTGCCGATAATCGGGAAAAATATTCCCATTTATGCACCTCGCTTGGCAGCCGCCTTTATTGAAGCAAAGTTATCGGAAACCGATATTCGAGCCAATATTACCGTTTACACCGACGGTCAATCATTTACTAAAGGCCCTTTTACGGTCGAACCTATCCGTGTTAACCACTCAATACCCGACACATTCCACTTTGCCATCAATACACCGCTGGGAACCCTTTATCATGGTTCAGATTTTAAATTCGATCTTTTCCCCTTAGACGGCAAACACGCTGATCTTCAAAAAATCGCAGAAATTGGCCGTCGAGGCAATGTGATCTGTTTATTATCAGATTCACTCGGTTCCGACCACGAAGGTTTTTCCCCATCCGAACGAACTATCGCCGAAAATTTTGAGCACGAAATTAAAATTGCCAAAGGTCGTGTTTTTGTTACCTCAATATCCAGTAATATTGTCCGTTGGGGTCAAGCTATCGATTATGCCAAACGTTCCGGCCGAAAAGTCGTCGTTGTCGGTTTTTCTGTCGATCGCGCCATCCGGATTGCCAAAGAGCTTGGCTATATTAATCTCGCCGACACCGACATTGTCGATGTTGAGCGTGTTAAAAACTTCGCCGACAATAAACTTATATTCTTAGTGGCTGGCTTTGCCGGCCAACCGGAATCAGCCCTCAGTAAGATGGTTATGGGTAAACATCGGGTAAAAATAAAAGCAGGCGACAAAGTTATTTTCTCCTCACCTGACTATATTCCGGGAACTACCAGTGGTATCTACACTATGATCGACAATCTTTCCAAGATGGGTGCCGAAGTTATGTATGGTGAAAAAGAAGAATTGCACGTCTCTGGTCATGGTTATCAAAAAGAACACGCCATTCTTATCCGTTTATTAACCCCCCGATTTTTGTGTCCGATCGGAGGCAATTTCCGACACATTATTAGCTATCAACATATGGCCTCAACCATGGGCATGCCTGATTCCAGCTTTATTACTCCGGACTATGATTCTGCAGTAACTTTTACAGATAATGCCACTAAATTTAACATTAATTATCATATTCCCATGCGCAAGGTTCTTATCGATGGTCTGGGTATTGGTGATGTTGGAACCACCGTTCTTCGTGATCGCAAAATCTTGGCCGAGGAAGGTATGTTTTCAGTGGTTTTATTAGTTGATACTATCCATAACAAATTAGCTCAAGACCCGACTGTCTTAAGTCGCGGTTTTGTCTTTATGAAAGATAACAATGATTTAATTGATTATTTAGCCGATCAGGCCAAATTAAAGTTCGTTGAATCCGCTGGTAATCCTTTAAACATGGAATATATCCGCGAACAAGTCCAAGGTCATTTGGAAAAATTAATTCTTGAAAAAACCGGCCGCCAACCAATGGTCTTACCGTTAGTTATTGAGGTTTAATAAGCTTAAATTGTATGACCAATAAAAATATTACAAATAAAATCTGCCCTAGATCCCCTCGCCGGGGAGTTTAAAGGGTCAAACATTTGACATTTTTATACCCCCTCCCTGGGGGGGGTATTTTTTTGTTAACAAATTTATTTTTACAAAATAAGATACAATCAACTCATATGCGCTATTCAAAACTGTTTGGCAAAACCACCAAAACCGTCACCAAAGACGCTGTTGCGGTTTCCCATAAATATTTACTCCAAGGCGGTTTTATTCGCCAACTCGCCGCTGGCCGCTACAGCCTACTACCTCTCGGTTTTATCGTCGCTAAAAAAATCGAACAGGTGATTCGAAATGAAGTCGAGAAAACTGGTGCCCAAGAAGTCATTGTTCCTACCCTTCATCCTATCGAGCTTTGGCAGCGGGCCAATCGCGATAAAAAATTTGGTCCGGCCATGATGCGCGTTAAAGATCGTAATAATTCCGAATTTACCCTTGGTGCCACTGCGGAAGTAGTTATGCTTGATCTCGTCGATCAATTTAATGTCTCCTACAAAGACTTGCCCATCAATATCTACCAGTTTTCTCAAAAATTCCGCGATGAAGCTCGAGCCACCGGAGGTCTGCTCCGTGTCCGTGAATTTGTTATGAAAGATGGTTACTCCTTTCATCAAGACGAAACTGATTTAATGGTCACCTTCAACAACTATAAGCAGGCCTATATTAATATCTTTAAAAAACTTGAACTCGAAGCTATTCCCGTCGAAGCCGATAGCGGTGCCATTGGTGGCAATCTCTCCTACGAGTTTATGACCGAAACTGAGGTTGGCGAAGATACTATCGCCAAATGTAACTGTGGCTATGTGGCCAATCTTGAAAAAGCCACCTTTATTAAACAGGTCATGAATGCAGGTCAAAAAAAAGAACCACTTGCCGAAGTTGAAGCTGTTCGGGGAGCCACCATGGAAGATGGCGTTGCCCTTCACAAACTGCCCCTATGGCAGCAAACTAAAGATGTCATGTTTGTCGATGAAACGGGTCGGTTTATCCTCGCCTTAATTCGAGGTGACTTTAGCGTCAACGAAACTAAATTAAAAAATCTCGTCAATGCCACTGAGTTGCGTCATGCTACCGATGAAGAAATTATCAATACCCTTCATTCCTATCCTGGTTTTATTTCTCCCGTTGGCATTAAAGAAAATCTTAACAAAGATACAAAATTTATTTTAGTTGCCGACGATTCAATTCGCACCACCATAAATATGTATGGTGGATCTAATCGTCAAAATATTGATTTATTAAATATTAATATTGATCGTGATTGGCATGCCGATGTCGAAGGCGATATTGCCCAAGTTGAAAATGGCTTTTTATGTCCCCAGTGTAAAAAATGGGAACTTAAATTAGTTAAAGCCATCGAAAATGGCCATATTTTTAATATTGGCTATGTTTATAGTGAACCTATGAATTCTACCTTTGTTGGACAAGATGGAACTCTTAAAAAACTCTATATGGGGTCTTATGGCATCGGTATCGGTCGCGCTTTAGCCACTATCGTCGAAACCCACCACGATGATAAAGGTATTATTTGGCCATCCCTCGTCGCTCCTTATCAAATCCACCTCCTTGCCTTGGATTTATCAGATAAAAATGTTCAGCTACAAGCCGATGAATTATATGAACAATTACTCAAAAAAAACCTTGAAGTTCTTTATGACGACCGTCCCGATATTACTGCCGGATCAAAATTCGCCGACGCCGATCTTTTAGGAATTCCTAGCAGATTAGTCATCTCCAAACGTAGTCTCGATAAAGGCGGCATCGAAATCAAATTAAGAACATCTCCAAACAGTTCGGTCACTTCAATCAAAGAATATCTTTCTAGCGTCTAGATTCTCTTGGTTAGTTTCTATATACTGTATTCATGCCCAAGCGTGGACGAAAAAAACGTGGTGGTTTTCCGACACTTCATTTGAAAGCAGAAACAATCCAATCAATACTTTTTGTTGGCTTTGTTATTCTGGCGCTACTATCCATTTTTTCTTTCTTACAAATGGGGGCAGTTCCTACCAAATTAAATACCATTCTTGAGAATTATTTTGGTCTCGGTTCGCTATTAATTCCCTTCACCCTACTATTAATCGCTTTTCTGTTTTCCCGGATTAAATCACCGCTTAAAGAACCAAATGTTTTCTTTGGTTTTTTTATCATGTTCATTGCCCTAATCAGTTTACTTCGACAAGGATCCTTTGGGCTGTTCTTTTGGGATCAAATGGTTTTCTTGTTTACGCCGCTTCCGACTGCGCTTATTTACCTGGCCTCATTTATTATCGGTTTTGTAGTCCTTTTTAACACTTCAATCGCTACCATTGTTCGATTTTTTATTCAAATTGGTCGTTCAATTTACAAATATACTTTCGGAAGTCAATCAAAAAATAAAAACAAATCAGTAAAGGAATCTTCGGATACTATTTTTGTTCAAACCCCCGATCATGCCGCGAAAAAAGACGATAAGCCGCAGCAACCCGTACCGGTTATAGCCCTCCCTCACAGTGCTAAAACCTTAAGCACCTCAGCCTCTCATGCCTGGAAATATCCCCCCATGTCTATTTTTGACGATATCGCCGGAGCCAAGGCTGATCGTGGTGATGTTCGTAAAAATGCCCAAATTATTGAGCAAACTCTTGACTCATTTGGTATTACAGCCCGAGTTGTTGAGGTCAATAATAGCCCATCAGTTACTCAATATGCTCTTGAAGTTGCCCTTGGTACTAAACTCGCCAAAATTGTTAATTTAGGTAATGATATGGCCATGGCTTTGGCTGCTCCGGGTGGTCAAATTCGTGTCGAAGCTCCGATTCCCGGCCGTTCGCTGGTTGGTATTGAAGTCCCTAACCGATCGCTAGAAGTCGTTCCTATCCGTAAAATCATGGATTCCGATGCCATGAAAGATTCCAAATCGAAAATAACTGTACCCTTAGGATTAGATGTTAGTGGTAAGCCGAAAGTAGCCACTATTGCCAAAATGCCGCATGTCCTTATTGCTGGCCAAACAGGTTCAGGAAAATCAGTCTGTGTTAACTCATGGATCGCCAGTTTACTATTCAGAGCTTCTCCGGATGAATTACGCCTTATTATGGTCGATCCCAAGCGTGTTGAATTAACTCCATATAATGGTATTCCTCATTTGCTTTCACCGGTAATTGTCGAACCTGAAAAAGTTGTTTCTGCACTCAAGTGGGCCGTTGGCGAAATGGAACATCGTTATAAAATTTTGGCTGATGTCGGTGCTAAAAATATTGAAGGCTATAACGATACTGCCGGTTTCCAAAGCTTGCCTTATATCGTTATCATTATTGATGAATTGGCCGATATCATGCTCTATAATCCGGCCGAAGTTGAAGACAATATCTGTCGAATTGCACAAATGGCACGGGCGGTTGGTATTCATCTCGTTTTGGCAACCCAACGCCCCTCAGTTGATATCATTACGGGATTGATTAAAGCCAATATTCCTACCCGTATGGCTTTTGCTGTTTCCTCTATGACCGATTCTCGGGTCATCCTAGATAGTCCCGGCGCTGAAAAATTACTTGGTAGGGGAGATATGCTTTATATTCCTCCTGAATTAGCCAAACCGGTCCGTATCCAGGGTTGTTTTATTACCGACAAAGAGATCAATCGTTTGATCGATTTTCTCAAAGCCCAAAAAGCCACCGAATATAATGATCAAATTACCTCACAAGCGGTGCCGTCTCCGAATGCTATGAGCAAAAATACTGTCTCGGTTGGTGGTGAAGAACACGATGTTATCTTTAATGATGCAGTAACTTTAGTTCGTGATACTGGCAAAGCTTCAGCCTCATTGCTTCAACGACGTCTCAAACTTGGTTATGCCCGCGCTGCCCGTGTTCTTGACGAAATGGAACATGCCGGTCTAATTGGACCATCAAACGGAGCCAAACCACGCGAAATTCTTATGCCCCATAATACTTCTGACGATACCCAAGAGTAGGTATATTCCGCATGACCAAAGTTACCACGCTGCTTAAAACCGTAAGGGAAGAAAAAGGCTATGAATTAAGTGAAATTTCTAAAAAAATTAAAATACCAGTCAAATATCTCGCTGCTTTCGAAGATGGTAATATTCATCACTACCCCCATGAGCCATATTGCTCACTATCGGTCAAGGAATATGCGGATTTTTTAGGCCTAGATGGTCAAGAGATTCTCAAAATATTTCGACGTGATTATGTTCAAAAGACCGAAGTTGATAATGTTATATCCAAATCAAATGGTATTACTCCCAAGGTAACTTTTACCGTTCTGGTTGTTTTTATTATTGGTTTATTTACAATTTATCTCGGTAATGAGTATCTCAAATATACCCAACCCCCTCAACTCACAATCGATTGGCCTAGTTTAGTTACCACAGATGTTATTGAAATTACTGGAAAAACAAATCCTGACGCTACCGTCAGAATTAATCAAGATTTAGTTATTGTGAACAGTGATGGCACATTTTCCAAAAAAATCAGTCTCAAAACTGATACTACTAAAGTTGTTGTCGAATCACAATCTCTCAGTGGTAAATCAACCATCCAAGAAAAAACATTTACCTTAAGTAAGTAGTATACTCATTTTATGGATTCATCTCAGCTAATTATCACACTGGCAATTGTCGTTATTGCTTTCACCTTTGTCTTTATTGGCATATGGATGGTGTTAGTGTTAGCAGCCATTAGAACTGGTCTAAAAAAGATAAATCAAATATTAGACACTACTTCCGAAATTACCGCTTCTATCGCCACCCCCGTCTCTTCGTTTTCCGAATTTTTAATGGGTTTCAAAAATGGTTTTGCCGTGTTTAATAAATTTTTTAAAAACAAATCCAGCAAACATGAGGAATAATTGTGGACATTATTCTGATAATGAAACCCGTTCTGATTCTGGCTTTATGGCGGGTATGATTTTTGGAGCTGTCATAGCGGCCATTGTTGCTATAGTAATTTATAAAAATAAAGATTCGGAAGTCATTAGCCAATTCAAAAAGAAAATAAATGATTTTCTTAATAATGCCGTTACTGACGAAAAAAAATCTAAAAAAAAGGTAATTGCCGTGGCAAACAAATCTTTCTCGAAAGTCAAAAAAGCTGTCCATCTCCCTAAAAAGTTTTTTAAGAAAGATCAATAGATTTGTTATAATCAGCCTATGAATGCACGTGAGTTAAAAGACATATTTGTCAACTTCTTTATTACCAAAGGTCATGTTGAAATTCCCTCAGCCTCATTAATTCCGGAGAATGATCCTTCAACACTTTTTATTTCCGCCGGTATGCACCCCTTAGTTCCATATTTGCTAGGCCAACCACATCCGCAGGGTGTTCGTCTGGTAGACGTTCAAAAATGTGTTCGGACGGGCGATATAGATGACGTCGGTGACACTACCCATCATACTTTTTTTGAAATGCTGGGAAATTGGTCACTCGGTGATTATTTTAAAAAAGATATGATCGCGTCCAGCTTCGAGTTTTTGACTTCCAAAAAATATCTCAATATTGATCCTAAATATCTTGCAATAACCTGTTTTATCGGTGATGAAAATGCCCCAAAAGATAACGACAGTGCCACATTTTGGTTAACTCAAGGTATTCCTCAATCCAAAATTGCCTTTTTACCAAAAGAAAACAATTGGTGGGGTCCCGCCGGTACTACGGGGCCTTGTGGACCAGACTCGGAAATGTTTTATTGGACAGGGGATGGTGCCGCCCCTCAAGCGTTTGATCCAAACGATACTCGATGGGTAGAAATTTGGAACGATGTTTTCATGCAATACAATAAAAACGCTGATGGTAACTATGTTTTACTAACCAAGCCCAATGTTGATACTGGTATGGGTGTTGAACGCACTACCGCAGTTCTTAATGGTTTTGCTGACAATTATCTAACCACAATTTGGCAACCGATTATAAAAAAAATTGAAGAAATATCCGATAAGAAATATTACGATGATCTCAAAGCCTTTCGTATTATTGCTGATCATCTTCGGACAGCTGTTTTTATGATCGCCGATGGTGTTCAGCCATCTAATAAGGAAGCCGGTTACGTTTTGCGACGCGTTATTCGTCGTGCCATTCGTCAGGGAAAACTATTGGGAATCGAATCTAATTTCACCAAATTAATCGCCCAAAGTGTTTTAGATAATCAAGATAATTATGCCGGCGTTTATAGTGAATTAAATCAAAATACCGCAAAAATACTAGAATTACTTGAAAACGAAGAAATTAAATTTCGAAAAACACTAAACAATGGTCTTAAAGAAATACAAAAATTAATTGATCGTCAAAAAGCAGTATCCGGCTCTGAAGCCTTTGATCTATATCAAAGTTTTGGTTTTCCTGTCGAAATGATTGAAGAAGAGTTAAAAAGAAATAACTTAACTTTAGATAGTGTTGAATTCAATCTAAAAAAACAAATGCATCAAAATCTATCGCAAACATTATCCGCTGGTAAATTTAAATCAGGCCTAGCTGATCACAGCGAAATTATCACCAAATATCACACCGCCACCCACTTATTGCACCAGTCTTTGCGAAATATTTTAGGTCCACATGTCCAACAATCTGGCTCCAATATTACCAGAGAGCGTTTGAGATTTGATTTTTCCCATCCCGAAAAATTGACCGAAGATCAACTATCTAAGGTTGAAGCTATGGTCAACGATCAGATAAAGTTAGCCCTGCCGGTTACTATGGAAACCATGAAGTTTGTCGATGCTCAAAAAAGTGGTGCTCTGGCATTTTTTGGCACCAAATATCCTGATACTGTTTCAGTCTATACGATGGGGACATTTTCCAAAGAGGTTTGTACTGGTCCACATGTCACCAACACCAGTCTCCTTGGCCATTTTCACATCACTAAAGAAGAATCAGCCGGCTCAGGTAAGCGACGAATTTATGCGGTTTTGGACTAATCTGTAGTATCCTTATCTATGGACAATGGCCCTAACTATTTTTGGTTAATCACGATTTCTGAAAACACTGTAAATGTCACCTTAGTATCGACAGTTCCTACCATTGCCACCATAACAACTAGTCGTGAAATTGCTTGGGGTGATGATGGTCAGGATATTATCACTGCTGTCGATAATGCAATTGCCTCGTGTGGTCAATTGTCCTCACTTCCCACTGACCAAGAGCCTGATCGCGCCGCCTTTATTATTTCTCCTTTTTGGGTAGCTTCCGATGGAAAAATTATTGATACTAAAATTAATTTAATTAAATCAATCTGCAAGCAATTGTCGCTCAACCCCATGGGATTTATGCCCTACGACGAGGCAATAGTCGAAGAAGCTAATAAAATCGAAGGCATTCCCGCCAGTTTTGTTTTAGCCTTTATCGATAATGGTCAGTTGATTGTTTCTTTAACCTATCTTGGAAAAATTAAAAGACGTTTACGAAAGTTGTTTTCAGGTAGATTTAAACCTGAATTATTAGAATCCAGCATTATCGAAATGAATGTTGAGTCAGCCCTTCCTCCGCTTATTAACCTTTGTGGATTAGTTGACGATAACCTTGGCCAGGAAGTTCGTAATTACCCTTGGGTTGGTAAAAAAAATACCGAAACCTTTTTACATATTCCTGAAGTCAAAATAATTTCCAAAGAAGAACTAATTCGTCTTTACGCCCGAATCATTGCCCGCCAAATCAATCCTGATCTTCCCATTGCCCCGTCACCTCAACCGCCTCCGGAATTTATTCCAGAACCGGTTGTTGAGTTAGATAATACTCCAGAATCATCACTTGCTGATTTTGGTTTTTCCGAAGTCATGCCACCCCCAGCAGATTCTACTCCGGAAACTGAAGCTGAACCAGAACCTTCTCCTCCAGACCATTCTCCGCTTTTAGATTCATCTAATTCGACTTCTGAACCAGCCACGGCATTCCAACCTCTTGTTAAAGTAATTAAATCATTTCCGGCAAAATCTTCAGTCAACGTCAAAATTTCTAATTTCAATTTGCCCTTATTACTATATTGCGGGTTAGGTCTGTTTATTTTGATAAGCCTAGTGTTACAAATAATTTCTCGTGCCAACATTGATTTAGCTATTACGCCATATACCTTTAATCAAAATGCCAAAATAACCGCCACCACTCAATCAACAACCATCTCCGGCTTTACCATCCCTGTCAGTCGCAAGGAAATTACTATTTCTGTTAGTGCTTCCACTCCAGCTACTGGAAAAAAGACGATAGGCGACAATGCTAAAGGCGAAATTATCGTTTTTAATAGTCTAGATAAAATTGAAAAAATCCCCAAAGGAACAACTCTCATTTCCGATAAAAATCTAAAATTTACACTGGATAACGATGTTCAAGTTACTCCAGCCACCTCAGACCTTGATAAGGGTGTAATTACCCTCGGACAAACCAAAGTTATGGTAACTGCTGCTGATATTGGCCCTGAATACAATCTTGATAAAGACACTAAACTAAGTTTTAAAGACGCTACTTATAGTGAATTATTAGCCAAAACAAATGGTAGTCTCACTGGCGGCTCCAAACAGACAATCAACGCCGTCAGTCTTGATGATAAAAACAAGTTAATTGCTCTTCTAAACCAAAGTATTACCACCGCTATTGACGCCAAAACAAAATCTGAATTCGGGTCACTTGATCTTGCCCTCAAAGGTACCACCTCTATTTCCAAAAATCCTATCGATATGAATCGTGAAGTAGGGGAGCAAGCAGATTCGGTTGATGCTACCCAAACAGCTACCGTAAGTATCTTTGTTTTATCTTCAGAAACAAAACAGCAGCTTATCAATCTCATTGTTGGTAAAGACCCCAGCTATCAACTGGTTGACCCGGCCACTGCCCAGTTTGACCTGACGTTTGATAGTACTTCGGCAACCGACACTCAAGCACAGGGGACAATGACCGTTACCGGCAGTGCCCTCCCCAAGATCGACACGTTCAGTCTTGCCCAACAACTAAAATTAACTACCCTTTCAAAAGCTAAAACTTTAATACGACGTATTGTTCCGCGAGCCTATGATGTCCAGATTAACCTTCATAGCTATAGCCCACTTAAACTAATTGATCTTTTGCCATTCAACCCTGACAATATTAAAATACAAGTTCACTAATTCCTTTGAGTTTAATCTACATAAAAAAGGCTGATGCCTTTTCGTCTTCATCGAACAATAAGTCACTACCCCGTCGACTTAGCCCGAAAGTACGAAAAATCACCGCGCTTGTTCTTTTTGGTATTGGATTTATTACTCTATCATCAGCCATTTTTCCTTTGGTCAGATTTCAGATTGAATATTCTAGTAAATTTGGTGAAGTTATCAACCCACTTTCGGCACAATTTTATAATCAAACCGGTCGAGTCCTAGGCGACATGACTACCGATTACACCCAACTTTCAAATTGGTTCACCACCCCCGACAAAATTCCCACGACTGCCTCTTCTGAAACCCCGATGCAATATCACATCTCCATTCCGGCAGCTAAAATTGACGATGCTGTTGTGACTATTGGAAGTATGGATCTTAAAAAAAGTTTGGTCCAATATCCTCAAACTGCGCTTCCTGGACAATTGGGAAACACGGTTATCTTCGGACATTCGGTTTTACCACAGTTTTTCAATCCAAAATCTTACTTAACCATATTCTCAACCCTTTACCGACTTAAAACCGGTGACGAAATATATTTAAAATTCGGCAATATTACCTACAAATACCTGATCGATGATATGTTTGAAGTTCAGCCTACCGATCTCTCAGTTCTTGAACAGAGGTTTGACGGCCGCTACCTTACCCTTATTACCTGCAGTCCCCCCGGGACCTATATCCGTCGTCTAATTATCAAAGCCCAAATTGCCGACTTCTAATAAACCCTATTGAATGGTTTGTTACAATAACTCCATATGAATGCACTTGGCCTTGATTTTGGAACCAAACGTATCGGTATTGCCATCGCCGTAAACGGTGTCATTATCCCTCAAACAACCCAGATTAATAACCCTCTTATCTTTGATAAGTTTCAAAAAATAATTGATGAATATCAACTCTCAGTTATCTACGTCGGGCTTTCTCAAGGAAAAATTGCCAACCTTACTAGAGACTTTATTGAACAACTAAAGACAAAAGTTACCATTCCTATAGAAACAGTCGACGAATCTGTCTCAACAATTGAAGCCCAAAATTACATTGCCCCCGGGAAAAAAAAATATTCACATAAAATAGATGGTATCGCCGCTGCTATAATACTGCAACGGGCTTTGATATAAATAATAAATCATTTATAATTTTAGATAATAACTATGTTTAAAAACTTAATTGCTCCAGTACAGGCTTGGCTACTTACCCAAAAAAGATGTGTCGGTTGTGGAGCACCCCTTAAAGATGGTTCTAAAAAAGATGTTCACGGTAAAACTACGGTTACTTGCAAATGCGGTCGTATATTTATTCACGATTCCAAAACCAATAGCTTCCGTCGTGCTTTATTTTCCGAAGTGAAATGATCAAAGGTCTGTTCATCAGTTTACTTATCATTAGCCTTGGTGCAGTTGCTTTTGTCAGCTACTTTGTCGTCAACTCTCGACCCGTTGATCCCAACAATACAGCCACTAAAACGTTCGTTGTTAACAAGGGCGATGGTGTCAAATCAATTGCTCTCAGACTTAAACAGAATGGGTATATTAATGACCGTTACGTTTTTATTGCCCATGCACTTTTACTTGGATTGGATCATTCACTCCAAGCTGGAGCATTTACATTATCGCCGTCATTTTCGACCAGCCAAATAATTACCAAACTCTCTCAGGGTGGAAGATTTGATATAAGAATAAAAATCGTTGATGGTCAAAGAAACGAAGAAATTGCCAAAACATTAGCCCAAAATGATTTATTTGATAAAAAGTCATTTATTGCCTCCGCCGTTTCTAAGCAGGGAATGCTTTATCCGGATACATATAATATTCCTGCGGGTTGCTCACTTACCCAATTTTTCGACATAGTCAATGCTAATTTTATTAAAAAAATAGCCAACATTAAAACTGACGAAACCGATACTGCCTTAAATGATGAGCAAATAATTACCCTTGCTTCGATTATTGAACGTGAAGCTCGAACCGAACAGTCAAAACAATATGTTGCCGGTATTCTTCTTAATCGACTGGCTATCAATATGCCTCTCCAGATTGATGCTACTGTCCAATATGCACGTGATTCCAAACTACCTCAACCTCAGCAATTTTGGCAACCATTGGCCAAAAAAGACCTCTCCATAAATTCCCCCTATAACACCTATCTTAATGCTGGCCTTCCCCCTACCCCGATCTGTAACCCCGGTTACGACGCCATTTACGCTGCTTATCACCCCATTGTCTCGGACTATCTTTTTTATATCACCGGTAATGACAATCAAATGCACTATGCCAAAACGCTGACCGAACACAACGCCAACATTGCTAAGTATTTGAAGTAACCTCTACTCCTTTTTTATTCACCAACTCGTTTAACAATACCCACCGTCTCTTCTTCTCTTTAGTCGGCACATCATCCTTGTAAAGTTTTGCTGATACTGTCCCGGACCGGGGAGAATATTTATTCAAGTAAGCAACA
The DNA here is from genome assembly GCA_021817905.1 of bacterium. GTDB lineage: Bacteria > Patescibacteriota > Microgenomatia > UBA12405 > UBA12405 > JAMCSD01. Next base: position 42,699 of record JAKAFM010000003.1, read on the forward strand.
GCAAATCCAACTTCTTTACATACTCCAACCGTCTGTTCAAACGCCGCTTCGGTTTCTCCGGGAAAACCTATAATTATATCTGTGCTAAATTTGGCGTCTTTTACCTTACTTTTAATTTTGTTGACCAAAGCAATATACTCTTTCTGCGTATAGCTACGATTCATTCGTTTTAAAATCTCATCGTCGCCAGCCTGGAAAGGGAGATGTAAAAGACGATCAATATTTGGGTATTTGGCAATCACTTCAATTAATTCATCTGAAAAGTCCCAAGGGTTGCTACTGACAAAAGAAATCTTCGTTAGTTGTTTTTGTGCCACCTTTTCCAATAATTCAGGGAATAAGCTTTTAAACCTCTTCTTCCCCATTGATACATAAGTATCTGCTGTTAATTCAGCACCATAGGAATTAACATTTTGTCCGACCAAAACCACTTCAGTGAAACCTTCTTTAATAACGCGATCGACTTCAGCTAAAACATTTTCCATTGGACGGGATATCTCTCGACCACGGGAAAAGGGGACTATACAAAAAGTGCAATGATTATTACATCCGGTACTAATCGATATTAACGCTGCTTTCTTTTTGTCGCGCAAGGGATCAAGCTCGAAGCTGATTGCTTTAATAGGCATAAATTCATCAACTTCTGGTAGTCGTCGCTTTAATTCAGCCAGTTTTTTACCGGTTTTATCTTCGTGGGCTACACCCGCCAAGCATCCGGTAACAATAATTTTTACCGGTTCTTGCTTTGTTTTATTTAATTGCACCACATTGTTAATTAGTCCGTAAGCTCGATTTTCTGCTGACTCACGTATAATACAAGTATTGATAATAACGGTAGTAGCTTTTTTCCAATTATCAGTTTCCTGATAACCCAAATCCTGAAAATATGTTTTGATCCGCTCAGAGTCCGCCATGTTTTGTGCGCATCCAAATGTTTTCAAATAAAAGCTTTTACTCATACACGTATTGTAGCAGCTGTGTCAGCATACTTTACCACTGTTAGTTGTGTATAATGATTTCATGACTGACCAAAATGATGATCAAAAATATCAAGAAATTCTTAATAAATATGCAGCTGATTTAGCCTCTGTTCCCGCTACCGAGACCCAAGAGTCTCAAGATTCCGAAACGCAACCAGAACCAGCAGTCGTTCAAATGGTCGAAGTCCCGTCAGCACCTCCAACTCCTCCAACACCTCCAATTCCGTTACCTACAACGCCTCCCGAAATTCAGACTCCAGATAATCAAGCCGTAGCCGCCGTGGATGTTCTTGCTCCTCCTGTCATTACCCCCATTGAATCCCCATTAGAAATAACTCCTCCTTCCCCTCCCACTCCAGCTGCAGAAACTCCACAAAACCCCACAAAATCTCCTCTTACACCCCCTCTACCTCCCCCCTCTTCTCCAACAATGTCATCATCCTCGGTAAACCCTACGTCTTCGTCAATTTTTAAATATATCTGCCTTCTTTCATTTATTGTCTTTCTGGTTGTTGCTGGCAACCTTATTTGGACCCTGATTAAAATGAATAAATTATCGGCACAAAAAGGAAGTTTGACCCTTTCTCCAACCCCAAGCATTACCTTAACCGAAACCAACGTTACCCCTACTATTGATCTCTCAAAAATGTGTAACCTCAACGACAAAACCTATGCTATTGGCGACAGTTTCCCGGCCGCGGATGGTTGTAATGTCTGTACCTGCAATTCCAGTCTCACGTTCGACTGTACTCAAAAAATTTGTTCACCCTCAGCCACAGATTCAGCCACTTCTGCCACTTCATTTATAGTTTCTAAGATGAACCCGTCTCCCGGCCAAATTGTCCCCAATTCGTTATCTTATCTTGAAGCCACACTCAGTAACCCAGTCGACGCCAAAACGGTCATTCTTGATAATGTGTATGTAGTCGAAGGCGAGACCAAGCTTGCCGGCAAACCTACTCTAAACACTAAAACTAATACCATTCGCTACACATTTACTAAAGCAATTATTAATACCAATAAAGGTGCCGATAGAAGAATTACCGTGGTACTTACCAATATAAAAAGTACAAAAGGAGATATCTTACCCGACACCAAATATGATATTGACATCCACTAATTTCCCCCCTTGTTCTCTAAAGCTAATCTCTATATAATATCCCACATCCCTTAGGCCGTGCTGTGGCCTTTGTTTAACATATTAAAAAAACACTCGATGAGTTCCGACAAAAAACGTAAAAACTGGGGTAAAAATTTCCCCAATGTACCTCGTTTAGATCTTTTAAGAGTTCAGAAAGAATCCTGGGAAAACTTTTTAAAAACAGAACTATCTCAAACAATCCAGTCCATCTCTCCAGTTACCGATTACACCGGTAATAATTGGTCGCTCGAATTAGGTGATTTGACCTATGACCCTATTGCTATTACTCCCGAAATTGCCAAAAAAAAGGGGCTAAATTATACAATTCCTGTAAAAATAAAAGCAACCCTTACTAACAAGAGAACCGGTGGCATTGCCCAAGAAAATGTCTTCTTCCTTAATATGCCAACTATGACCGAAGAGGGGACTTTTATCATTAACGGCATCGAGCGTGGCATTATTAATCAGCTAATTCGTTCCCCGGGTGTGTATTTCACTTCTGAAAATGATCCGGCAACTGGCAAAAACTTATACAATGCTGAAATTCGTCCCAATAAAGGTTCTTGGCTTGAATTCTTTATAGGCAAAAAAGATGTAATTTTTGCTCGAATTGATCGAAAAAAGAAATTCCCAGCTACTATTATGCTTCGGGCTGCCTGCGGCATGAATGACAAACAACTTGTTCATGAATTTGGTGACTATATTACCAACACCATTCAAGCCGATCCCAGCAAAACCCCTGAAGAAGCTGCCATGGAGTTCTACAAAAAACTTCGTCCAGGAGAACCAGTCGTTTTAGAAAACGCTCAGAAATTTTTTAATGAGCGCTTTTTTGAACTAAAAACCTACGAATTAGGAAATGTCGGTCGTTACAAGGTCAATAAAAAGTTTGGGTTTACCTTTGATGACAACGACAAAGCCAACTGGGTTGTCCGTCCCGAAGATCTAATCGCTACTATCAAACACCTCATCAAACTTCAAAAAGGTGAAGTTAAGGTTGTCGATGATATTGACAGTTTAGCCAACCGTCGCCTTCGTCGTGGTGGTGAAATCGTTTCCCAGATTGCTATCAAGCCAGCATTAGCTCGCTTTGAGCGCATGGTCAAAGAGCGGATGAGCTTAATTTCTACCAAAGAGAAACCGGCCCCTTCACAGTTAATTAATCCTCAGCCATTAATAAGTGGACTTAACACTTTCTTTAGATCAAACCAATTATCGGCTATTCTCGATCAAACCAATCCTTTAGCCGAACTCGATTTATTACGACGCGTCACGGTTATCGGTCAAGGCGGACTAACCCGTGAACGGGCCGCCTTTTCAATTCGTGACGTTCATAGTTCACAATATGGTCGTATTTGTGCCGTCCGGTCTCCTGAAGGTCCGAACATTGGTTTGGTTACCTATTTGGCACTCTTTAGTCGGGTCAATAAATATGGATTTATCGAAGCTCCATTCCGACCAGTCATAAAACAAGGTACTAAATTTAAAGTGAGTCCAGATTTTATTTATCTTGATGCTGAAGATGAATATAACAAGAGAATAACCCATCTTGGCATCAAAATTGATGATAATTGGACTATAGAACAAGATTGGGTGCCTGTCCGTTACCAAGGTGAATTTATTGAGGGTCCTATTGACCAGGTTGATTATATTGATTTAATTCCAAGCGAAATTATCGGATCTTCCGCTTCCATGATTCCTTTTATTGATCATGATGATGCTACCCGCGCCCTCATGGGTTCTCACATGCAATGTCAGGCGGTTCCTCTTATTAAAACCGAATCACCAATCGTTGGTACTGGAATGGAAGGTGCAGTTGCTCAAGCACTTCATCGTTCTATGTGTGCCAATCAATCCGGAGTCGTCGCATTTGCCGATGCTGAGCAGGTTGTAGTAAAGCTTGATCAAAAAGCAGATGTTGATGATCATCGTGAATACCTAAGTGAGCTTTCAAAGGATAACCAAAAAGAAACCTATCGTGCCAATAAATTTGATCGTACTTCTCCATATGGCACTTGCTATAACCAACGGGTTGTTGTTAATGCCGGAGATAAAGTCAAAAAAGGTGATCTCTTAATTGATGGTCCCTCAACTACTAATGGCGAGCTTTCACTTGGAAAAAATTTGTTAGTTGCCTATGCTTCAGTTGATGGTTTAACCTTTGAAGATTCGTTCTTAATCTCAGACCGCATTGTCAAAGAAGATATCTTAACCAACATTCAAATTTATGAATATCAAGCTCAAGTCGTCGAAACCAAACTAGGCAGTGAAGAACTGACCAAAGATATCCCCAATGTTTCCGAGAACGAACTTTCCAAACTTACTCAGGATGGTATTGTCATGATCGGTGCTACTGTTCGTCCCAACGATATTCTTGTCGGCAAAGTTGAGCCTCGTGGCGAAAAAGAACTAACTGCTGAGGAAAGATTACTCCGAGCTATTTTTGGTGAAAAAGCCCGTGAAGTTAAAGACACTTCACTTCGTGTTCCCAACGGGGAAGGTGGAGTCGTTATCAAAATTGATGTCCTTGACAAAGATTCTGGTGATGAGCTTGACCCCGGTGTCAATAAGGTCGTCAAAGTTTACGTCGCTCAAATTCGACGTATCCAAGAGGGTGACAAAATTTCCGGTCGTCATGGAAACAAGGGTGTTATCTGTCGAATCATGCCTGAATACGATATGCCCAGACTCGCCGATGGTACTCCTATCGACTTAGTCATGTCACCGCTTTCAGTCATCTCCCGTATGAATTTGGGGCAATTAATGGAAGTTGTTTTGGCCTCAGCTGGCTACAAACTCGGCGAAAAATATGCTGTTCCTTCTTTTGAAAAATATTCAGAAGGCCAGATTGCAGTTGAACTCGAAAAAGCCGGCTTACCGCTTAATGGTAAAACCGATCTCTTTGATGGTCGAACCGGGGAAAAATATGACCAAAAGGCATTAGTAGGTATTGGCTATATCCTTAAGCTGGTTCATATGGTCGACGACAAAGTTCATGCCCGCTCAATTGGTCCGTATTCCCTTGTTACCCAACAGCCATTGGGCGGAAAGGCCCGTATGGGAGGTCAGCGCCTAGGAGAAATGGAAGTTTGGGCACTTGAAGCTCATCGTGCTGCTCACACCTTACAAGAGATGTTAACCATAAAATCAGATGATATTGATGGTCGTGCCAAAGCGTTCCAAAGCATTATTAAAGGTCAGGAAATTCCCGAACCAGCTATTCCTGAATCGTTTAAAGTCTTAACCAAAGAATTAGCTGGACTATGTCTTGATATTTCACCCGTCGGCATGAGTGCTCAGTCACTTGCTGGTGATGATGGAGCTACTCCCGCAGCTGTCGTAGCTGATGATACGACTTCGATTATTACCACTGACCTCAAGGAGGAAGAAAATGTTTAAATTTAAAAATATGACCGATTTTACTGGTCTAAAAATCAAGCTTGCCTCTCCTGATGAGATTCTTGAATGGTCTCATGGGGAAGTCACTAAACCGGAAACCATAAATTATCGTTCCTGGAGACCTGAAAAAGACGGTCTTTTCTGTGAAAAGATTTTTGGACCATCTCGTGACTATGAGTGTTATTGTGGTAAATACAAGAAAATTCGTTTCAAGGGAGTAATCTGTGACAAATGTGGTGTTGAAGTCACCACTAGTAAAGTTCGTCGTGAACGCATGGGTCATATTGCCCTTGCCGCCCCAGTCACTCACTTATGGTATCTTCGCAACACTCCATCTCCTTTAAGTGTTATCCTCGATGTTCCTCAAAAAGATTTGGAATCTGTCGTCTATTTCACCAAATACCTTACCACTTCTGTCAACCCTGAAAAACGTAAAGATGCCATCGCCAACATCACCGAAAATTCTAAAAAGATGTTGACTACTATTGATAACAACACCGCCAAAACGGTCGAGTCACGTACTAAGCAAAATGAAGATGACAAAAAATCGTTGGCTAAGAAAATAAAAAATAATGCTCAACTTCTTATCGCCCAAAAAGAAATGGATGTCAAACTAAAGCAAGATGTACAAAAGATCGATAATAAGGCTAAACTCGAAAAAGAACGTGTCGAAAGTTTGTCAAAATTTTTAAGCGATAAAGCCCAGAGTCTACAAGTTTTATCAACTTTAACCGATGAAGAATATTTCTATCTAACTCAATTTAAGGCTGATATTTTCTTTGAAGCCAAAATGGGTGCCGAAGCTGTTTCTGAAGTCTTAAAACAACTTGATCTTAAAGAAACGGTCAAAAATCTAAAAAAGGAATTAGCTAAAACCAGCAGCAAACTCAAAAAAAAGAAAATCATGTACAAAGTCCGTATTCTCAATGGCATGATCGAAAACTCAATTGAAGCTGTTTGGATGGTACTTAATATCGTTCCCGTGGTACCACCTGATTTGCGTCCCATGGTCCAACTTACCGGTGGTCGTTTTGCTACTTCTGATTTAAACGACTTATACCGCCGTCTTATCAATCGTAACAATCGTCTCAAAAAGTTAATGAAACTTGGTGCTCCGGAAATTATCTTACGTAACGAAAAGCGCATGCTTCAAGAGTCAGTCGATATGCTTATCGATGCTCAAAAAAGTTCTAAAAATAAGCGAAAAAGTATGAAACGCGCACCCCGTTCGTTATCTGACCTACTTCGTGGCAAAAAAGGTCGTTTCCGCCGCAACTTACTTGGTAAACGTGTCGATTATTCTGGTCGTTCCGCTATTGTCGTTGGTCCAGACCTTAAGCTGAATGAGTTTGGTTTGCCAAAGGAAATTGCCATCGAAATCTATCGTCCTTTTATTTTACGCGAGTTGATGATGAATGGTATTGCTCCCAATATTAAAAGTGCCAAAAATTTAATTGACCACCGCGTCAATGAGGTTTATGATGTCTTGGAAAAAGTCACCAAGGAAAGCTATTTACTGCTTAACCGTGCTCCTACTCTTCACAAGCTTTCAATCCAAGCATTCAAACCAATTTTAACCGATGGTTTGGCGATCAGACTTCACCCGTGTGTTTGTAAGGGCTTTAACGCCGACTTTGATGGTGATCAAATGGGTGTCCATTTGCCACTTTCTGTTGCTTCTCAACTTGAAGCTAAGCGCTTAATGTTGCCTTCACACAATTTATTAAAGCCAGCCGATGCCATGCCAATCAATACGCCCTCACAAGAAATGGCCGTTGGTTGTTATTACATCACTTCCATTCGAACCGAAGATCTTCAAAAAGAAGCCGGTGATGCCTTTGAAAATTTACCCATACTTGCCGACACTGCCGAAGCTGAATTAGCCTATCAGACGGGTAAAATACAGCTTCGCGAATTAATTGCTGTGCGTATTAATGGCCAGATGATGAAGACTACTTTTGGTCGAATTTGGTTTAATTCCATTCTTCCCAAAGAGTTTAGTTTTATGAATATCGCCTTCGGTGGCTCCAAGGCTATGAATGATTTGATCATTAAGTCAATTGAAATTGCTGGGAGAATTACTACGGTTCATTTGATCGATTCACTTAAAGATATTGGTTTTAAAGGCTTTACTCTTTCCGGTCTATCACTATCAATGGATGATATGGGATATCTACCTCAAAAAGATGAAATTATCGCCGCTGCCAACAAGCGGGTTGTCGAAATTGAAGATAATTTCAAGATGGGACTCATTAGTAATGAAGAGAAAAAACGTTTATCACAGGCAATTTGGATGGAAGTTACCGAAAAGATCGCCGAAGATACTTGGGCTACTCTTGATATTGATTCCCCAATTCGAATTGTTTCCGCTGCCGGCATCAAGCGCGCTTCAAAAGATCAGATCAAACAACTTTCCGGCATGCGCGGACTGATGGTTGATCCGACCGGAAAAATCGTACCACTTCCCACCAAATCAAATTTCCGAGAAGGTCTAAGTGTTTTTGAATACGTTACCGGTGCCCGTGGTACCCGTAAAGGTTTAGCCGATACTGCTCTTAAAACAGCCGATGCTGGTTACTTAACTCGCCGACTTGTCGATGCCACCCATGCTTGTATCGTCCGCGAAGATGATTGTGGAACTACCAAATTTATTACTATCGAACGTAACGAAAAGAATCGCGAACGTTATTTTGGCCGTCGACTTATTGGTCGTGTCTTAGCCAACGACGTTATCGATCCAAAAACTGATAAGGTTATTGCCAAAAAGGGGATACTTATCGACAATGATCTCACTAACCTGATTGAAAAAAGTGAGGTAAATACTGTTGATATTCGTTCCCCATTAGCTTGTAAAGCACAATATGGTATCTGTCAGAAATGTTACGGTTGGGATCTTTCAACCCGTAAGTTAGTTGATATTGGTGTTCCTGTTGGTGTTGTTGCTGCCCAATCAATTGGTGAACCGGGAACGCAATTAACTATGCGGACTAAACATACCGGAGGGGTTTTGGGTGTCGACGTTACCCAAGGCTTACCTCGTGTTCAGGAACTTTTTGAAATCAGAACTCCTAAGCTCCCATCACCAATGGCAGAAATAGACGGCAAAATTAGAATCAAGGAAGATGTTGACGGCTATGAAATCAAGTTAACCGGCAAAGATGCCAAAAATGCTACCAAAACGGTCAAATATATGTTGCCGCTTAATGTTTCGCTTTCGGTTGCTGATGGCGACTTAGTCGCCCAAGGTACCCAGCTCTGCTCCGGGTCACTTGATGTCAAAGAAGTCATGGAAATCAAAGGTATTGAGGCAGCTCAAAAATATTTGATCAACAACATCCAAGGTGTTTATGAATCTCAGGGTATTACGATTCACGACAAGCATTTTGAAATCTTGGTCAAAGAAATGAGTGACAAGATTAAAATTGAAGATCCGGGTGACTCTAATTTCTTGTACGGCCAGTACGCTACTCGTGCTGTCTATAACGAAACTAACGAAAAGATCAAGGAAAAAGGTGGAAAACCAGCCAAAGGTAAAAAGATTCTTCTAGGACTAATCCAAACGGCGCTCACGACCGGTTCATGGTTATCAGCTGCTTCATTCCAACAGACAACGAGTGTTCTGACCGAATCTTCCTTATTAGCTGAGGTTGATCACTTGATCGGTCTTAAGGAAAATGTTATTATCGGAAGACTTATTCCCGTTGGTAAAGACCAGGGGATTAATCACTAAAAGCAAATCATATGCCAACATTTAATCAACTAATCCATTCCGGACGACGCAAACCAGCCAATAAAGTAAAGGCCTCTGCACTTCGTGATAATTTTAACACCATTAAAAATCGCACTGTCAAATCGTTTAACCCTATCAAGAGGGGGGTTGTCACGGTTGTTAAGACCATGACTCCAAAGAAACCACACTCGGCTTTGCGAAAAGTCGCCCGTGTCAAATTATCTAACCGCAGTTCAGTTACCGCCTATATTCCCGGTATTGGTCACAATCTTGCCGAGCATGGTATCGTTGCTGTTCGTGGCGGCCGTGTCCGAGATTTGCCAGGTGTCCGTTATCATGTTGTCCGAGGTAAATTTGACGCCTCCGGTGTTGCTGGTCGTCAGCAATCACGCAGCAAGTATGGCGCTAAACGCCAAGCTGCCAAGACCGCTTAATCTACCAATAAAACTTTAAACTAAATACTATGCGCAAAGGTCCAATCAGAGTTCGTCTAATAGAAGCAGATCCACTTTATAAAAGTATTGTCATTGCTAAGTTGATTAATTATGCCATGCGACATGGTAAAAAATTAGCCAGCTCTAAACAGGTTTATTTAGCTCTCGATAAAATTAAAAAAGAAACAAAACTTGAACCATTAACTGTTCTTGAACAAGCACTCGATACTATCAAGCCAAAAGTCGAAGTCCGTCCCCGCCGCATTGGTGGTGCCGTCTATCAAGTTCCGACTCCAGTTCGAGGCAATCGTCAACTATCACTTGCTATTCGTTGGTTAGTTATCGCTGCTCGTGCTAAAGAAAATAAACAATATCATACGTTTAGCGACAAATTAGTTGCCGAAATTTCTGCAGCCCTTAAAAACGAAGGTAGCGCTATAGCTAAAAGACTTGAAGTTGAAAAGATGGCTGAGGCCAACAAAGCCTTTGCCCACTTGCGCTGGTAGCCAAATTTGTCCATACTACTGTAATCATGGCATTTTTTAAGCATAAAATCGTTTTGTGGCCCAAAAAAGAAGCTTCCGATGTCTTTATTGACCAAAAAGATAACAACTTTTTCAGTTTTAACCTGGATTTATGGTCTGATCGCACTGATCTCGAACTCCAGCCCATGCTTGAATTCTTTAAGGGCCAGTCTAATCGCCTTTCTTGTCTTGTTCCCGACGATGTAACCGTCACAAAATCATTTATCTATGACACTAAAACTGAAACTATCGATAAAAAAGAAATCAAAGCTCTAGCCGAAAACACTATCCCCTTTGATATGGATACCGACTATATAGATTTTCAGCTCGATAACTCTCTTGCCGATAAAACTATCATTAGAGCCAAAATCACTAATCCCGCCAAAATTAAAATCCTACAGGCCAATCTTGCTAAAATAGGCCTAATAATTGAGCAATACGAAACAGTCTCACAGCAAATTACCCGTGTTATCAACTCTTTTTATCAACAGGACTACTTTCTTATTTATCCGCTTAATACTACTGAGTCAATGCTCATTTTGGCCAGGGGTAATGATGTTTTTCTAACGAGCAAACTTAAGGGAGTCACTCCCGATATTCAAAAAATCATAAACTATTCACCTCTTTATTTTGGCAAACTTACCAACAAACTATTTGTTCCACATGACATTCTCTATCAAGTAAAATCCACTACCAAAATGGAAAGTACAATGTATCAACCTTCTCAAATCGCACAATCACTTAACATGCCTGTTAATTATCCTTTACCCATCATCGGTTCCTTAATGACGGGTGGCAGTTCTCCTCCAAAAACTGTTATAATGAACAATACTCCATTAGTACAAAAACCAACTATGCAACCCAATAAAAATATTATTCCCGTCATTTTAGTTTTTGTTATCACTGCTGCTATTGCCTCGCTCGTACTTTGGATGGTTACCAAAAAGAATAGTGCTCCCGTAGTTGAAAATCCCACCAGCGATACTATTACCACCCAACCAACTGAACCACCGGTACCAACCGATACTCCAGTGCCTACACTCGCCCCCGTAAGTAAAAAACTTAAGATCGAAGTTCTCAATGCTACTTCAATTAACGGCCAAGCTGCCAAAGTCAAAAAAGAATTAACTGATCTCGGTTTCACCAGCGTTACTATTGGTAACTCAACCGAAAAAGCAACCCAAAACGAATTAAGATTAAAAGCCACTAGTTCGGATGCAGCCCCTTATTTCCAGCAAAATCTTCCTATGTTTGATAATGCTACCGTCAGTTCCCTCAGTAGCACCTCAACTTACGATATTGTCGTTGTTATTGGGACAGATTTAAGTACTACTGGTTCAGCTCCTAGTGCCACTGATACGAGTACTGTTGTTCCCACCAAAAAAGTCACGCCTACTCCAACTAAAAAATTAACCCCCTCTCCGACACCAACTACAAACCAATAAACACAAAAATATGGCTTCCGTAACTATTGAATTAAGATTAAATGACGGTAAGAAATTAGAATTATTACAAATGAAACGTTTTTATGGTCCAGAAAAAATTCGTCTCGGTTGGTTTTCTGATTACGGAATTAGAAAGGTAATTGTGGACGATAGGGGTACCCGAGTTTATCTAGATAGTTTAGTAGAACCCATCCGCCCACAGCATTCGATGAAAGTGAGAAACCTTGAACCAGGTATGGCCAATTTTTCCGTTGTCATTAATCCAGAACCGCAGATCATCCCTGAAGAAAATTAGCTATCTTCTCGCCTTCCCGTACCGCAAAATTTGTACCCCGATCTTCCGGAAATATTTGGGAAAAATTAACCTGATAAATATTCTTATACTCAGTTTCATACTTTGGTATCTGATAGTTAGTCGTCACAATGTGTTGGGCATTAGCCAGCTTAAACACAAAACTCTGAGTAACTAGTTTTTTATTAAATTTTGGAAATAGTTTTTTTAAATACCCAAAAAATTCTTTTTTTACCTGATCTTCGCTGTCTTTGAATAAGTGATGAGTATTGGGAACGTAACTTCCCATATAGTAAATATGTTCACCCTTATAATTTTTGATCCCTACCAAATTAGTGTGCTGAATAAAAACCAAAAAAGGGGATTTTAAGTCATTAATATTGTGCCAATAATAAGAACTAAGCGATTGCTTCGAAGTAAAAATTACCTCGATTGCCCCTAAGTAAGAGATATTTTTGATTGGGCCCGTCGTCAATACTTTATCGTATTGTGTTGTCAGCACCTTAATGTCCTTTACTAAAGTCTTAGTTTTAATTTCACCTCCTAAATTCTCAATTTTTTCAACCAATGCCCCAATAATAATCTGAAAACCACCATCGATATATCCTAATTTACCACTAGAGTTACTCCTGGTATGAATTCTTGCCCACAACCATGCCATTGAGACTTGATCATAATATTCGTGAAATTTACCTCGCAATAATGGCTCCCAAATAACGTTATATGCATTTTTTCCGTTCGACTTTTTCATCCATAGATAAGCCGGAATAGCTTTATATTTCTCCCAAGCGTTATCTCTTTGTAACCATAATCCAACCAAACCCGTTCTTATTCTATCTAGTAGAGGTAATGCTCTAAATACTAATAAGTCTTTCGGACCGTTAAATGAATACATTTTATGATCATAATAGATAGCTGTTTTATCCGAATACCATTGCAACTTATCAGCTAATCCTAATTCCTCTATCAAATTAATAATTGCCGTATCGGTAGTAAAAATATGATGATAGGCTTTTTCTAAATTCGTTCCGTTTATCTTAAAACCAGCCAGTAAGCCTCCAACCTGTTCACTTTTTTCAAAAATAGTAACCTGGTGTCCTTTTTGTAATAATCGATATCCCGCCACCAATCCCGTAACCCCACCTCCGACAATCGCGATTTTCATCTCCAGATTTTACCACTACTCTAAATTAGTAGTACAATAAGGCAGTTTAATAATCGTCTTAAAAATATGACAAATATTTCGTCATCAGAATATAAAGTAGTATTACCCTCATGTATGGCCGATTTTGATCGTAATCCTGAATCACCGATTATTCCTGATCTTCCTCATGCACGACTACCGGTTGTCGACACTTTCGTCAGCGGAGTAAAAAAAGTAAAGAAAAGAATAACTAGATTTTTTGAAGAACAAGATTATATAAATCTTGGTGCAAGAGACGAATAGTCCTTGTTAAATAAACTGCCTATGATATGATACTTACATTCGACTGTTGCAGCCGCAACGGTCTTTATTTTGTCAAATTAAATTTATATGGCTGACGCTATTAAACTAACCAAAAATCGTATTGTTCCTATGCATCAAGTTCGCAATATTGGCATCATTGCCCACATTGACGCTGGTAAAACGACAACCACCGAACGGATTCTATTTTATACCGGAAAAATTCATAAAATTGGCTCAATTGACGAAGGAACCACTACCACCGATACTATGGCTCAGGAAAAAGAGCGGGGGATTACGATTCAATCAGCCTGTATTACCACCTATTGGAAAGACCATCGCTTTAACATTATCGACACTCCTGGTCACGTAGATTTCACCGCCGAAGTGGAACGATCCCTACGGGTTCTTGATGGTGCCATTATGGTTTTTGACGGCAACGCTGGCGTTCAAGCCCAATCGGAAACTGTTTGGAGACAGGCCGATAAATATGGAGTCCCGCGTCTGGCTTTTGTCAATAAAATGGATAAAGTTGGCGCTTCATTTGATATGACTCTCAAATCGATAGATGATAAATTACATGCTCCCGTTGTCGCCATGGTTATCCCCATTGGCGAAGAGCATGCTCACGTTGGTGTTGTTGACCTTATGGAAATGAAAATGATCATCTGGGATAAGGATGATCAGGGTATTGAATTTACCGTCAAAGACGTTACTCCAGAGTATCTAGATGCTGCCAAAGCTGCACGCGCCAAAATGGTTGAAAAAATTGCTGCTGAAGATGAAGCTCTGATGGAAAAATTTTTAAATGACCAAGAAATTTCTGTTCCCGAATTAAAGTCGGCCCTTCGCAAGGCTACGATTGCCAGAAAATTATTTCCAATATATTGTGGATCTTCCTGGAGAAACAAGGGTGTTCAGCCGGTATTGGATGGCATTATTGACTACCTTCCGTCACCGCTCGATCTTCCTCCAATCGAAGGCTTTGATCCGGTGACTAACGAAAAACTTTACCGCAAACCTCTTAATGACGAGCCATTAGCTGCTCTCTTATTTAAAGTTCAGGCTGACCCACATGTTGGCACACTTTCCTATGTTCGCGTCTATTCGGGCAAACTAAAAACGGGTACCGAGGTATACAACACAACCAAACAAAAAAGCGAACGAATTGGACGTTTATTACTAATGCATGCTGACAAACGTGAAGGTATTGAAGAAGGCTTTGCCGGAGAAATTGTTGCCTGTATTGGTCTAAAAGAATCGACTACTGGAGATACTTTAAGTGATGCTAATAAAATTATTTCACTTTCACCTATCCAGTTCTCTGAACCGGTCATTTCGTTGTCAATTGAACCGGAAACTACTGATGATCAAGAAAAAATGGGCCAAGCCTTAAACCGCCTCGCGGTCGAAGACCCTACTTTTCGCGTTTCCTACAATCACGAGACCGGTCAAACCATTATCGCTGGTATGGGCGAACTTTACCTTGATATTATTGTTGATCGCTTAAAGAGAGAATTTAACGTAAATGTTAAAACTGGTCAGCCTCAAGTAGCCTATAAAGAAACCATTACCACTTCCGCTGAAGGTGAGGGTAAATATATTCACCAATCCGGCGGTCACGGTCAATACGGACATTGTAAGATCAAAATTGAACCCAAGAACCGAGGTGAAGGTTTTGAATTTGTTAACGGTGTTAAGGGTGGTGCCATTCCTGCAAACTTTATTCCGGCTATCGAAAAAGGTGTCAAAGAAACCCTAATTAAAGGTATTATCGCCGGCTATCCTTGTACCGATCTTAAGGTGACTGTTTATGATGGTACCTACCACGAAGTTGATTCCAGCGAACAAGCTTTTAAACTAGCTGGTTCTTATGCTATTAAAGATGCCTTTGAACATGCTCGTCCAATTGTTATCGAGCCAATTATGAAGTTTGAGGTAAGCGCTCCTTCGGAGTTTTTAGGCTCAGTCATTGGTGATCTTTCATCCCGCCGTGGTCAAATTGTAGGTACTACTGATAGTATGGGTTTTACCACCATCAATGCCTTTATTCCCCTTGAAGCTGTTCGGGGTTACGCTACCGTCATTCGTTCGTTAACCCAGGGCCGAGGGTCTTTTTATATGGAACCAAGTCATTACGACCCGGTACCCATGGCCATTCAAGAAACACTACTCATTAAAAAAACTGCCTAATACTGTCTTGCAAAGCAGATCTCAAGCTGTTACAATCGTAAAGCATTTTCAAGCAATTTTATAAATTTATAATCTACAAAAAGACTAACTAAAACTATGGCTAACACCTACGTCAGATCCAAACCGCATGTTAACGTTGGTACTATTGGTCACGTCGATCATGGTAAAACCACTTTAACCGCCGCTATTACCAAAGTTCAAGGCAATCCAAAAGCTTACTCCGATATCGCCAAGGGCGGTACTGTCCGTGATGCTTCAAAGATTGTCACTATTGCCATTTCTCACGTCGAATACGAAACCGACAAGCGTCACTATGCTCACATTGATTGTCCTGGTCATGCCGACTATGTCAAAAACATGATTACTGGGGCTGCTCAAATGGACGGAGCTATTTTGGTCGTTTCTGCACCAGATGGTCCCATGCCACAAACTCGTGAGCACGTTTTGTTAGCCAAACAGGTTAACGTTCCAGCTTTGGTAGTCTTTCTTAACAAGGTCGATTTAGTCGAAGATCCTGAATTCTTAGATCTAGTCGAAATGGAAATCCGTGAACTCTTAAAAAAATACGGATTCCCCGGCGATGAAATCCCCATTATCCGTGGTTCCGCTCTTAAGGCGCTTAACGGCGATGCTGATGGTGTTGCTGCTATCAAAAAATTAATGGATGCTCTCGATACCTACATTCCTGAACCTAAGCGTGAACTCGACAAGCCATTCCTCATGCCAATTGAAGACGTATTCTCGATCAAAGGTCGCGGAACTGTCGCTACTGGAAGAATTGAGCGTGGTATGGTCAAGATCAACGAAGAAGTTGAAGTAGTCGGTCTTCGTGATACCCGCAAAGCAGTTGTTACCGGTGTAGAAATGTTCCACAAAACTCTTGATCAAGGTCAAGCTGGCGACAATGTCGGTATCTTACTCCGTGGTATTGAAAAAGAAGATATTGAGCGCGGCCAAGTATTAGCCAAACCCGGGACCATTACTCCCCACACCGAATTTAAAGCTGAAATCTTATTACTCAAAAAGGAAGAAGGTGGACGTCACACCCCAATCTTCTCCGGATATCGTCCCCAGGTTTTCATCAGAACTACTGATGTTACCGGTGATATCACTCTAGCTTCAGGAGTTGAAATGGTAATGCCAGGCGACAATGCTACTGTTACCATTAAACTTATCAAACCGGTTGCTATGGAAGCTGGATTCCGCTTCGCTATTCGTGAGGGCGGCTTAACAGTTGGTGCTGGAGCCATCATCGAAATTATCAAATAAGGATCGTATTTCCTTAACACTCTTTAACAAACTATGGCCAAAGGTAACCGCATTCGTATCAGACTTAAGTCTTTCGATCATCGCATTATCGATGAAGCGGCGATCAAGATTGTCGAAACCGCGGTTACCGCTGGCGCCAAGGTTCAAGGTCCCATCCCTCTACCTTCATCAAAAAAAACCATTGTTGTTCTTAAGAGCCCTCATTCCGATAAAAATGCTCGTGAACATTTTGAAATGAGAACTCACAAGCGTCTTATCGATATCGACAATGCTAGTTTACGTATTATTGACAGCCTACAACACTTGGATCTTCCATCCGGAGTTGAAGTTGAAGTCAAAATGTAAAGGTATTCATTATGCTATCTGGATTTATTATCAAAAAAGGTTCCATGGAAAAATATTTCCTGGACAATGGCACACAAATTACCGTAACTCACTGTCAGGCTAATCCTTTGACCGTAACTCAGGTGAAAACCGACGAAAAAGATGGTTACCAATCAGTACAGGTTGCCTATGGATCGCGTAAGCGTCTTGATAAACCAACCTTGGGAAAAATGAAGAAATTGGCTTTAGACCTTACTCCGAAAGGATTTTTAGAATTCAAAGCCACCGCTGATGCCTCTACTTCTGCACCTATTACGGTCGGCTCTCAAGTAACTATTGATACTGTTGTTTCAGAAGGGGATCGTGTGGACGTTACCAGCACTTCCAAAGGTCATGGATATTCCGGTGTTATCAAACGCTATGGTTTTCATCGTCAGCCAGTATCCGGTGGTCAATCTGATCGGACCCGTGCCCCAGGTGCTATTGGTGCCCAAACTCCTGGAAAAGTTGTCCGTGGTAAAAAAATGCCAGGTCATTATGGTAATGTTACCCACACGGTCACTAATCTCCGAATTGTCAAAATTAACAAAGACGCCTCCGAAATTTTAATT
>JAKAFM010000004.1 GCA_021817905.1 bacterium
ACTACCGATTACAATAACGCAAATAAGTCCAATGAGGGCCAGTAACCAATAGAGTATTTGTGAAGTGATTGAGGGCTCGGGGAGCCTACCCATGTGAAGCCATCTTAGGGCATGAAAATTACGACTTATAAATATTGCCCATATTATTGGAAGTATTATTTCATAAACAAAGATAATTATTTGGAGTGGTAGTTGAAAAAAATGAAGTGCGTTAATGATTGCAAAAACCATCATAAGTACTACATTACAGCCCAAGAATAAAAGCACCCGGGAGATTACACCCCAGAAATTTTTGGACATATAAAGACGACTGCGATTAAGCGCCATGATTCCGTTTTGTTCTTCGATTAACTGAACATTGATAGCAAATAATGAATAGAGACTAATAACTACTCCGGGGATGATTAACAAGACGCTACCACCGATGGTAGTAAAGGTGGCAAGTAAAATTACGAATACTAATGACCAAATTTTCCCAAATGACCTCATATAAATTTGGAATACGGTGATTTTTTCGTCGAGATGGTTGACAGCATAAAGCATAGCAATCTGCGACCAGAGAAAAATAAGCATGACCAGACCAATGATGACAATTCCCGGGATAAATAAAGCAGGGTAGTTAGGAGTAGGACCGATAAAACTAAGACTTAAGGCCATTTCAAAAAGTATAAA
The DNA here is from genome assembly GCA_021817905.1 of bacterium. Lineage (GTDB taxonomy): Bacteria > Patescibacteriota > Microgenomatia > UBA12405 > UBA12405 > JAMCSD01. The sequence continues at coordinate 673 of JAKAFM010000004.1, forward strand.
AATGACAATTCCTAATACTATAAGTCCGATAAAAGGAACGATGATAACACCTAAAAGTCTAAAAAAATTGTCGATAAACAAATAGACTGTTTCCGACATCAGTTCCAGAAAATTTGGATATCTTTGTTCGACTATTTCTGGCGAGGTTTCGTCAACCGAATGAGAAAATACGATTGAGGGAGAGACGGGCAAATCATGTGGCTTCTGATCGGGCACATATAAGTATACCTGAAAGTCGAATTAAAATAATCCCATTTGTTCCTGTGACAGATTAATTTCGGGATAAGAGAAATCAACCTCAATGGTACGAAGCGTGTTCCATTTATCCACGAAACTGAGTGACCGGTGAGTTCTGCCAAAATCGTAAACTTCCTTGGTGACTAAGACGTCCATTTCGCAATACGATTTTAGCTTTTGAAGGCTTTCTGGGGTGTGCTCATGCCAATAGACTACGGCGTTAGTGCCAACATCTGATTTGGTGTGACCAATAGTCTGAGCAGCGACAGCACCAAGGCCAATACGAAAACCGAGCTTTTGTTTTAGATAATCAAGCATGTCAAAATGAGGGATTTTTCGAAAGTCATAGGGACATAGCGGGGCTAATGCAGGAACGTCAAATTTGAGGGAATTGTAGCCAATCACCCGATCGACATTGGTAAAATGAGTCCACATTTTTGGAATCTCGGTATCCCAAAAACTCATCATCTCTCCGGTAACCTCCTTTCCTTGCTTATCAAGTGTCCGCTTATAGAGGGAAACAATGGAAACGCCAAGAGCCGATGGATCAAAACCATCGATTTCTTCAAATAATTTTTTGGTTTCAATATCAAAAATAATTTCTGTGGTCATAAACATTACCGGCTTAAGTGGTAGAATAATAGTATATATGATACTTAATACTATTTCTCCCCTATTGGCTTTAGTTTTTGGAGTTTTAATATTGATTAACCCAAAATTATTGTCGATTCTGGTTGGACTTTATTTGGTATTTACCGGGTTGGTGGGATTGGGGATACTACATTTTTAAACGAGGTTCGCTTGGTTTGGGTCCGCGGCGGAAGCCAGCTTGTGATTCTGGAAACTGTGGAATCGGTTGCTCGGTAGGCTGGTTTTTGATTAGGCCAGTGGGTATTGTTTGGCCTTGGTAACTTTTGGAAGTTACGGTTTCGGGAGTGGCGTAACTATCTACGACCTCTTCGGTAAACCGTTGAGTTGTCACGGCATTAACAGCATCAAGGGTTCGCCGAAGTAACAGTGTAGTAGGATCGGCGGTTATTGCCTCGACACGGTTTTTTTTCATAATTTGTTGAAGTCTGAGTTGTGCTGCCTTGGCGGATTCCCGCTCTTGCCTTTCTTTGTCTCTTCGTCGCTTCTGTTCCGCTGTCATTTGAAGTGAGTATAATTTTTCCTTTTAGCTAAATAAATATATTGAAATAAAGATAAATATAAGTCAAAATTAGAGTTGCACCATATTATTGTCGATTGTTATCAATCCTTCTTTCTCAAGCTTGGACAAGGCAGCAGTGATATTTTTTTTGGGCCATTTTGGTATATTTTTTATAAGCTCAGAAATAGGGATAATTTTCTTAGCCGTTAGTATTTTTATAATTTGACTGCGGAGTTGTCGATTAGATCCTGCAAAAGTGCCTTGTTTAGCGTAATGTTTACTGCGGCGAGCACTGTTACCAATTGTCTTTTTAAGCATCACTCCGTAATCAGTAAGAGCATAATACCATTGTCGGATATTGGTCTGATCAAGCGTCTGGATAATGAGGGGCTCGAGCTGTTTATCTGAAACGTTGGTACTATCGGTAAAAAAATAATGAATGAAAACAGTCCGAATATTGGTTTCAATAAAAACTACTGGCTGATTGAAAGCATAAGCCAGTATGGCGCCAGCGGTAGCCTGGCCAATACCCGGAAGACTCATTAGCTTTTGAAAGTCAGCAGGTAAGCTGTCCTCATAGGTATCAACGACAATTTTAGCGAGGCGAAGCAAATTAAGTGCCCGACGATTATAGCCTAGACCCTGCCAAAGTGACAAAATTTGGCTATTTGATGCGCGGGAAAGAACGCTAAAGGTAGGAAAAACGTTGAGAAAATGATTAAATTTTTCAACCACACGAATAGTTTGGGTCTGTTGGAGCATTACTTCGGATACAGTTATGGCATATGGGTCGGGGTGATAGCGCCAAGGAAATGAGCGACCATTGTCTTTAAAATAGTCGTAGATAGTTTGTTGAAAACGGTAGACTTCCGAGGGTGAAAGTTTCACTTTACCAAGATTTTAGCTGTTGGGAAACTACAAAGGCAAAGGCCTGGTTCAAATCATTTCCGGTTGATGATCCAGCAATGGTAAGTAATTGGTTGTTTTTGATGATAAGTTCTTGCATAACAAAAATTTTGGTTTTTTTGCTGTAGTAATAGCCGTCAAGACTCCGAGTAAAGAAATTATCTTGGGTTGAGGTTGTGTCGCTGGTAAAAACTAAACTTGGCAAGACCGATCGAGCCCCTTTAATGAGGTTATCAGTGTAATTTTTTGGATCGGGAATGGTTATCTCATTTTTTAACACAATAATTGTTGGTTGAAATCCGGTAGTACCAATTTTAACCATTTTATATATTTGTGGAGTGACTGGAGTAACTGATTCCCAACCTTTCACATTCGTTGTTTCGGAAACAGTGGTGGGGGTAACAGGTTGAACGAGACGTTGCAAATTAGTGCGATTACTTTTATACCACACAAAACCAGCAACCAATAAAATGGCCAAGATAATGATTAGACTGAATATTTTTGAAGGTTTCATGGTTATTTGAGCGCTGCTGCTTTTATAACTACTCGAAGATTTATGTCGTGTGGATCACAGCTGACCAATAGCATGGTATTGGTGGTTATTTTAGTAAATAATTGCTGATACTGAGCACTGACCCGACTTACTTCGACGACCTGATAAGTAGTGGAATGACCATAGGCTGAACGAATAAATTTGTCGCCAATATGAAGTTGATTTAGATGACCGAAAACTGTTGGGGAATTATGGCCGTATATAAAATAACCATTATTAACTTGGGCTTCGAGGGCTTCCTGATCGCCAATGAGCCAATTATCACCGACAGTGGAGGCTTGATATAGAGGAGCCGTAAAATTGATTTGGGGGATGGAAAGAAATATACCTTGGAGCCGATCATTGTCCGATGGTAATTTTGGCCCTTCGGCCACGGGGGCAGCAGTAAACGGAAGTTGGGTTGAATCGCCAAGAATTTCACCATAACTTCCTTTTATACCGTCAATAATCGGATTATAGTTGGTAGTAGTACCAAGAACTTGGGCAACACCACCGACTGCTGGCGCCGGAGTGGGCGCTGCTGGCGCGGCATTATTACTAGAGTTATTACTGGAATTATTGTTGTTATCGTTACTATTATTGTTGTTATTATTATTGTCGGAACTACCAGGAGTGGGAGTGGAGGTAGGATTAGGAGATGGCGACTGAGTGGGGATTTCGGTGGGGGATGGAATTACTGTTACGGTTGGAATAGGAGTCTGGGTTGGAGATGGGGGTACTTCAGTTGGTGAGACGCAAGGGGTAAGTGTTGGTGATGGAGTTTTGGTGGGTTTGATGGTACAAATCGGAGTAGGAGTGTTTTTGCAGGAAGTGGGAGTGGGTCGTGGAGTCGAGGTGTTTACTGGCGTTGGAGTATTTTGGCAAAAAGTGGGGGTCGGATGGTGTTCTTCGTTGGTGGGGGTAGGTGAGGTTTGGCAGCTAGTTGGGGTCGGATGGTGGAGGTTGTCGTCGGCGTTCAGTGGTGTAGTAAGTAAAAAGAAGGGGATAAAAAATAGAAGCGTAAATACTAAGAATTTATACTTTGGAACCATTCTTTATTAAAAGGGTATATATTCGATTGTAGCATGTGGCACTCATATAAGTAATATATGAGGTACTATTTATTTTCTTGTTTTTTCTTGTCGATTCGATCAACTCCAATGATTTTGACTAGGATATAGATGATTAAAGCAATAACAATAAAGTCAATAAGATTACTTATGAAGTCACCCCACATAAACTTTGAAGAACCTACCAAAAGATAAGCTTCTTTCAGATTGCGGGTTGACCCTAAAATAAGGCCAATAAACGGAGTGACTAAGTCAGTAACCAAGGCAGTAACAACTTTAGTAACCGAGCCGCCGATAATAAAACCAATCGTAAGACCAATGACTCCCTGTTCGCGGACAAAATCAATGAATCCTTTAAGCATACCTAATATATTGTACAATACGTATGTGTTGTCTGAAATAAACAAGATTGAGAATACCCGAAGAATGCCCAAAATTGCTTTATTGGTGTTAACAGCACTACTTCTTATTGGGTATTGGTTTGTCAGAGGGGGAAGTTTTCGGTTGTATGCCAGTATGTTTTTTGGCCTTTATTTTATAACCAATACCGTATGGCTATCGATTATTTTAGTGAGTCTGATTCAAAATGTTGCTTTTTTACCTTTGCGTATTATTGGAGAAAAATTGTTGCCAAATTTTAAAGAATTTGAAACAGAACTTGAACAAACAAAAAATGATGATCAATCGCTTTTGGTAACCAAGAAGATACGGGAGGGTGATACTTCACTATTGGTTTATATACTTAATTTTGTATTGGTAGCAATTGCTTTTATTTCAGCTGGGCGGGTATTTTTACTAGATTTTTATTATGAGAAAATAAGCACGGTCTATCTTTATCCGTTTATCCCCTACCCTCAATATCCATTACAAGGCACTATTTTTCATTTTCCGTTTTTAAAAATTACAAAAACAATGGCCCTACCTTGGCAAACCATTATTATGATATGGGTGGGGCTGGTAGTTGTTTTGGTTTTAGTGAGGTTTGCTTGGCGATTAGTCCGATGGATTCTTAATAGAAATCAACAAATATTACGAATGAGGATTGCCTATAATAAAGTTTTGATGATGGGCGGTGGAATTTCGCTAACATTGTTTATTGTATCGACCTTATTTTTGCGCAATATTCCGATCGGATTTCAATTTATGTGGTTATCGGCAGATTTAACCAGGCAAAATACAACTTTTAACGTTGTAACCGCGGTGGCAACTTTTTTTGCTACTGTTTATATTGGTTATTCCCATAATCGAGAGGGAGCCAAACGGGCGTTAGAACGGGGGTTGGGTCAGGAAGCTGTTAATAACGTTTTGCGAGCCAGTATGAAGGTAACGTTAAGAAATGCCTTATTTCTTGCTATATTTGCTTATTGGCTGACCCATCATATGCCCAGTTCACATGACTTATCAGTGCTAGCGTTTGAATCAATTTATATTCTAGCACCCTACACAATTGATGCTTTTATTATGAAGAAGATGGTACCCAAAAAAGCGCCTGTTGCTATCTAAGTGCAAATTGGTAATAGTTTTGTTATTATCTTCCCTGTTATTGATTACCTTATCATGAACAGAAAAGAAGCAATACGGACTATTGCAGGCTTGGCAATGGGTGGTATGTTGGTTAGGCCACGCCAAGTGATGGCGGAAATTAGCGAACAGGTTGAGTTGCAGTTTTTTCTTAATTCGATCCGCCCTGAATATAATAATTGGCGAAATGTAGTAACAAAAAATGATATATTTGGCGGATTTAAAATTATTCCCCGAGATTTGCAGCTTGCTAGTTTTGACATGTATTACCCGATGTATAAGGCGGGTGAAGAAAAATATAAGATTGATTGGAAGTGGGCATTTATTTTTCATGCTTTTGAAACTGGATTTTCGACCGCTCCTAACCCTAGAGCGTCTGGGTTTTTCGGACCATTACAAACATCTTTCAATCAGCAAGAAATTGATAATGCCATAAATGGCTGGACTATGTTGAGAAAATTACCACAAAGATATACTTTGGAAAATGTGGGGTTTTATGATTGCGATGGAATTATGGATGGAATGGGTAGAATGCGAAGTTATGTTGACGAAATGAGGGTTCGCGAACCGAACTCGCCTCAGTTTGAAATTGAAAAACTGGCACTCCGGTGGTATTGTGGGGATGATTATACAAAAACTTCATTTGCGGAACAAAGACTGGAACTGGTGCACAGAATGAACAGGATATTGCAAGCCGATACTATGGGCAAAACATTGGTCGATGGCATTAACCAACCAAGTCAAATGCCTTGAGTTCTTCTTTAATATCTGAGGCAGGCATCGCCAATGCTCGTTGTTGCAGAGCTATAAGCTGGGCATATAAACCGTTCTTTTCATGTATCAACTGCGACGGAGGGCCAAATTGAGTAATATGACCTTTTTCGATGGCCAGAATTAAGTCGGCGGTAGCGATAGTAGAAAGTCGATGAGCGATAACAATTGAAGTTTTATGATTCATTAATTTATCAAGCCCTTTCTGAACAAGAAGTTCGGCGTGACTGTCAAGGGCTGAGGTAGCTTCATCAAGAACAACAATTGGGGCGTTTTTAAGAATGGCTCTAGCAATGGCAATACGTTGTTTTTGGCCCCCAGAAAGTTTGACTCCCCGCTCACCAACATGACTTTGATAACCATCGGGTAATTTGATAATGAAATTATGAGCGTTGGCGGCTTTGGCGGCGGCAATAATTTCTTTTTTGGTAGCCGATGGATGGCCATATCGAATATTTTCTTCAATAGTTCCCGAAAAGAGTAATGATTCCTGAAAAACAACGGCAATATTTTCACGAAGGCTTGCCTGGGTAACCTGGTTAATTGAATGACCAAAGAGTTTGATAGTACCTGATTGAGGTTGATAATAACGCAATAACAGATTAACAACAGTTGATTTTCCTTGGCCACTTTCGGCAACGAGTGCTAATTTCTGACCCTGATGAAGATTAAAAGAAATATTTTTAAGAACCTTTTTACCTTTGTCGTAACCAAAATTTACCTTATTAAATGATATGGCGGGAACATTATTGTTTGTGGTAGTCAACAGATGGGCATCGGGACTATCGGTAATTTCGGAGTCGACTGATAGAACCTGAAAAAAATCTGCCGAGCCGGCCGAAGCTTGCTGAATTTGACCAATAATAAAGGACATAGCAAAAAGCGGAAATCGAGCTTGGGTAACTAATTGGATCAGTAACGTCATTTCTCCGATGGTGTAGTGGCCAAGAAAGGTGTTGTAGATAACATAGGCGTAAATAGCAAATAGAATAATATTTAGGAGAGAACGACGAACAAAATCAAAAAAGTGCCAACCTCTGGTTTGATCGACCGTTAACGACTCAATTTGACGACGGGCGGTAAAAAAATGCTTAAGTTCAGAAATTTCGGCAGCAAATGATTTTACAACCCTGATACCGGTTAAACTTTCAAAAACTCTTCCCTGCGAGGCATCGTTAAGACTATTTTTTTGACCTTCAAATTTTTCCCATTCAGTTGATGATTTTTGGGATATAAGAATATAAAGCGGGAAAAGAATAAAGAGTAGAAAACTAATGACAAGTGAATAGTGAGCTAACAAAATTATGGTCACAATGGCCGTTAAGAAAAATGGCAGAAAATTATTGAAAGCATTTTGGATAAAATCGGAAATGCTGGTAATGCCTCGATACATTTTGTTAATAATTTTTCCGGTTATTTCGTTGTCAAAGTAACCAATATGGAGATTAAGTAAATGTTGATAAAAAGTCTGTGACAGGTAGGACTGAAGTCGAATAGCAAGGATATCGCCAATCCATTGGCCAATAGCGGTTAGTAAAGTAGAAAAAAGATCAACGCCGATAATAATACCCAGGAGGATATAAAAACGGGAAAAAGCAATCTGCTGACCACCTACCTTGGCGACGATTAGATCAACTACTTGCTTACTTAGTAGAGGACCAACCAAGGTGAGCAGAGAAATGGTAATCACAAAAAATGCCATGAAAAGATACCATTTCCAAAACTTACCGGTAAATTTGAGAATACGAAAAATGGGTGACATCTGGTGAGAATTATATCAAGCCTGGGACTGAAGTGACCAAAAGTGACGATAAAGACCATCGGGGATGGCAAGCAGTTGGTGGTGTGAGCCGTACTCTTTTATTTGACCGTGCTCCATAACAACAATTTTTTCAGCCCGAGCAATAGTAGAAAGCCGATGGGCAATAATAAGGGTGGTTTTGTTTTTGACAGCATGCCAAAAAGCTTCCTGGATTTTTTGTTCAGAATCGGAATCAAGTTGAGAAGTCGCTTCGTCAAAAATTACTATTTCAGGATCGGAAAGAATCATTCGAGCAATAGCGAGCCGTTGCTTTTGACCACCGGAAAGTTTGACTCCTCGCTCGCCAACTTGTGTCAGATACTTTAGAGGAAGGCTAACAATAAAGTCGTGGAGATTGGCCATTTTGGCAGCGGCTTCGATATCTTTTTGGCCGGCATTTTCCGATCCATAAGCAATATTGTAACTAATTGTGTCGTTAAATAAAATTGGCTCCTGGGGGACTACACCCATATATGACCGCAGTTGGTCCTTGGTAAACCGTTTAATATTAGTGCCGTCTATGGTTATTTTTCCGGACGTGGGATCGTAAAAACGCATTAATAGTTTTATAAGCGTCGTTTTGCCAACCCCACTACTACCGACAAAGGCAACTGATTGACCAGGGCGGATCGTTAGATTTATATCCTTGATAGCATTTCGTTTGCCTTCGGGGTAGGTAAAAGAAATGTTTTGAAAGTCGATTTGGCCGGTAATTGTTTTGTTTGTTACCGGATGAAGCGGATCTTTGACAACAACGTCTTCATTAAGAATGGAGAAATATCGCTCCATATCGGCATTGTGTTTGGCGACATTACGAAGATCAAAAATTACTTCAAAAAATTTGGGGTAAAAATTACTAACAAAACCGAGAATCATAATGTATTCGCCGGCAGTAAGATTAAAACTAATGACTTTTTGGAGGCCGATTATGAGGATTAAAAATAGGCCAGCATTGGCTAAGCCACCAACGGTAATATCGATCAGACGAAACGAATTAGCATAGGCCCACAATTTTTTGTTCCAATCAACAAATTGGCTTTGAAGTCGGTGATATTCTTTACTTTCTTTGGCAAATAATTTAACGGTCTCGAAATTAATTAAGTTATCGACAATTATGTCGGAAACTTTATCTTCGGATTCGTTGAACTGGCGTCGGGTAGTAATATTACTTTTAATAAGAAATTTTGCCAGTACAAGATTAAGAGCAAAAGAAATAACCATTAAAACAGTGACTTCGATATTAATTTGGGTAAAGAAAAACATAAGAATAAAAAACGAAAATATCGCCTTAAGAAGATTAAGATTGACCGTATGGTGGAAATCAAAAAAAGCATTATCACCGCGTTTGAAAGCACTTATCAACGAGCCAGTACTTTTAGATAAATGAAAAGCAAAATCAAGATCCTGGACTTTTTTAAAAATTTTAAGTCGCGCGTCGACAGAGGCTGGGATGACCACTTTGTCGCTCAACCAGCCTGAAAGTGTGTCTAAAAGCACACCAACAATGCGGATGACTATGTAGGCTACAAGTAGTGAAAAAAGTTTGCCAGCAACGGGTGTTGGTAAGTTATCAACGAATAATTTATAAAAGTATGGTTGGATGGAATCGGTAATAGTCAGCAAAAATAAGACCACCACAAAGAGGCTAAAAATTTTCTTATATTTTAGTAAAAAACCGTAGTAGGTTGCATATATTTTGAACATATCGGCTTTTTATTATAGCGCCTATGGATTAAGTTACTAGGAGGCAAAGCAAGCATTGTTTGTTACAATGACATCCATGGAGTTATCGATTGCTAGCTGGGGGCTGTTGGCTCGATTGTCGAGGAGTTTGGACGCAACTATTAGAAAAGAGGGATTACAAGGAGGGATGGATGCCTTATTGAAGAGATTTGGAGTAAAACTCCAGATTACTTATGATAGTCCGGAAGTAGTTATGGCTTTACAGTCAGCACCCTTAGTAATTGTGGCAAACCACCCGAGCGAATCAGATCCGATTGTACTTTTGGCGAGTTTAGCCAAGAGAAAAGATATTTATTTAGTGGCCAATTCTTTTTTGTTGGGAATAAGCAGTGCTTTGGATCATTACTTGTTGCCGGTATATATTGACTATCGAATCCGACAAAAAGAAAATTCTGGGTCATTCAAACTCGATATTTTAAAAAGGATTCATAAAATTCCTAGTTTTGACCGGGGTATCGAACATCAAAAAAATATTGAGACTATTCAAAAAGCTTCCGAAGAAGTAAGTCATAACGGCGTGGTAGTTATTTTCCCTGGGGCGGGAGGCGGTAGGTCGGGAAAATGGTTTTCCGGAGTTGGCTATTTGATAAAAAATATTACACATAAGGATGCAAGAATTGTGATGGCATATATTGAAAATACTTCGGACAAAGATTATGCCAGGGTTATTCCCGGAGTGAGTAAATTACTAAAGGCTCCTAAAATTCGTTTTTCTAAACCTTTAATGGTGGCTGATTATCACAACGTTAGCGGAAAAGAAATTGCCCACACATTGGAAAAGAAATATTGGGCATGGGCTAACGAATCCACATTGCATCACCAAAACTAAAGAAGCGGTAGTGGTCAATGATTGCCTGATGATAGACATTACCCAGCGGTGAGGTGTTAAATTGAGTATATTTATTGTTGGTGTTTGGCCGGGAACATAAGGCGGAAACTAGCATTAGTAAACTTGATTGAGGAAGATGAAAATTGGTGATTAGACTATCAACTAATTTAAATTGAAATGGTGGGTAGATAAAGAGATCGGTAGTACCCGTTAATTGACCAGTAGCGGCGTAACTTTCTAAAGTTCTAGCGGTAGTTGTGCCAACAGCAACAAGACGCTGGCCGTTACTTTTTGCCTGCAATAACCGTGAGGCAACGGCAGGACTGATGTCATACCACTCATGATGTAGTTTCCCCGTCTGAAGATTTTCAGGTCGTAAAGGCTGAAAAGTTCCGAGCCCAACATGAAGGGTAATATATTCAATAGTAATCCCCTTTTTCTTAATGCTTGCCAATAGTTGGTCAGTAAAATGAAGCCCGGCGGTTGGGGCAGCAGCAGAACCATTAATTTTGGCATAAACTGTCTGATAATCACTCCGAAGCTGACTTTCAGATTGGGAACTGTGAATATAGGGTGGCAAGGGGGTGTGGCCAATTACGTCTAAGGTGTGGTAAAAAATAGGAGTAGTTTGGTTAAATTCGCAATCAACTTCGCCCGTAGAAAGGTTGAAGTCAGTGACTACAGCGGTAAGATTATTTTCAAAATTAAGTACCATGGTCGGCTTTAATCCAGGTCGGGCAATAGCCCGCCATTTTGAAGTAGTTAATTGTTCTAATAGTAAGAGTTCCACTTTTCCACCAGTACTCTTGGTGCCATAGATCCGGGCAGGAAAAACTTTGGTTTCGTTAAGAATAAGGACATCGTTGGGGGTAAGCTGATCTAAAAGTTCATAAAATTTTAGATGGGTAATGCTGTTGAGACGGCGATCAAAAGCCAGTAGCCGACACCGGTCGCGAGGAGTGGCGGGGGCAACGGCAATACGATCCTTCGGTAGGTGATAATCAAAATCAGCGGGTGTGAACATGGCGGTTTATTTTATACCCAAAAATCCGGAAAGAGTTGATGAGTGGGAAAAAGTCGGTAACAAAATTAAAAAGTGCCGCTTCGGGTGGATTAAGATAACCAGCAAAAACAAGATATAACCCTAAGGTATTGACAATGCCCCAAATGGTAAAGTCTTCGATAATGATATTGCGGGTAGTTTTGGCTAAAGAAATGGCGGCGTCAACCCGACTGAAATTATCATCCATAATGGCGATGTCGGCAGCTTCGATGGCCGAGTCGGTACCAATGGCTCCCATAGCAAAACTGACGTCGGCCTGGGCCAGTGAAGCGGAATCATTAACACCATCACCGATATAGGCTATTTTGTTATTGGGTGAGAGATTGTGCTCGACGAACGCCAGCTTATCTTGTGGTTTAAGATTGGCATGGACTTCGGTAATACCGGTCTTTTGAGCAATAACATTGGCGGCAAATTCGTTATCGCCGGTTAGTAAAACAATGCGGTTAACCCCGAGAGCGGTAAGTTGTTTTAGTGTTCCGCGAACCTCTGGCTTAACTTCATCTTCGAGAGCAATAAATCCGAGCAACTTTTTATCAACAGCAATAAGGATGGCGGTAGCGGCTTGTTTCTCCCAGTCTTCAAGTATTTTAGTTTGAGTCGGAGTAATAGTAATTTTATTTTTTTGAATGTACTTTGGACTACCAGCGATGATGACATGATGATGACAAATGGCCTTGACTCCCCCACCAGGTTGTTCAATAAAATCAGTTGGTAGCGGATACCGAAGTCTAAGAAGTTCAAAATGTTTCATCACTGCCTTAGCTAAGGGATGTTCTGAAACTGACTCAGCGATGGCGGCATAATACATGACTTTGCTTTCAGGAATGGACGCGGAAAAGGAAACGGTTTTGACAACTTTGAGTCTGGCTTTGGTAATAGTTCCTGTCTTGTCGGTAATTATGGTTTTGATTTTGGCAAGAACTTCGAGATAATTACCCCCTTTGATAATAATGCCGTTTTTGGCTGCTTGAGCGATGGCAGCCCAATAGGCAAGGGGGACAGCGACAGCGATGTCGTCGGCACAACTAACCAACAGAAAAGATATGACCAAGTTAACATTTCTGGAAATAATTAAAATCAGCACTGAGGAAATAACGGTAATAATGATATACCAACCGGCAAATTTTTCGGCGACTGTTTGATATTTAATTTTATTATTCTGGGCAGATTCAACTAAATTTATTATTTTTTGAAAGGTGGTGTCGGCGCCAATTTTATCCGCTCGAATTAATAAGGAACCAGAGAGATTAAGGGTGGAACTAAAAACTTGGTGATTTGGACCCACAGAAATGGGTAATGATTCACCGGTCAGTGAAGATTGATCGATGTCGGCGTTACCAGAAATGACAATACCATCAACAGGAATACGATCACCGGCTTCGACGACGATCTGGTCGCCTTTTTTGACCTGATTGAGAGGAACAACTACAAATTGATTGTCTTTTTTTATTTTGACAGATTCGGGACGGAGTTTTAAAAGACTTTTAATGGTATTTTTGGCCTTTGATTCGGTATAGATTCCAAATAATCGGGCGGAGACAATCATTAAATTAATGAAAGTTGCCGAAAGCCACTCTTGATGGAGAAAGGTGGCAAATAAAGCAATGGCGGCTAATTGATTGACGGTGACTTTTTTTTGGATTATGTCACCAATAGATAGAATGACGACGGCACTGGTGGAAATAATACAGACATAGATCAGAAAAAATTGAGGGTCAAAAAAAGCAGAAGTTACTTTGAGAAGTGATGTACATAAAACAAAAATGAGAGCAATGAATAAAACAATGTTTAACTTAAGACTGTTGATAAGGTCCACGTTATAAGTGTAGCGAATCGTAGACCGCAAGCCAATCGGTAGCAATTTGTCGTTGGGCTTCCGATAAAGAAAGTTTACCGGCGCAGACTTGTTGATGGAGATAGTTTTCTAGCTTATCTTTTTGATGGAATCCGGGAACGGGAGTAGCACTTTCCGGCCAAAGATTGCTTTGATCATTAGAACCACCAAGTTCAAGACTAATAAAGTGATCAATTTCATATTGACCTTTGGAGTGAGTAATGATGCCGTAGGCCTCATAGACAGCTTTTTTCTCCGTATCGGGAACATTGCGAACTTGCGAGGAGTAGCCGGGAACACAAATTTGATCAACGCCAATGTCGGGAAAAGTAGCACCGGGGGTACATTTTGGATCAGGAAGTGGACCTTTAACTTGACAGTTAGAATTTATGCTGGGGCTTGGGATTAATGTCAAAGTAGCGGACGTAGTAGTACCCAGACTCTGGCCAGGATTGCTATTTAAGTGATTATTTAGGTAAATAATGGCAAAGATAAAGATAATGGCTATTAATAAGTGAGGAAAAAATTTTTTAAGAGACATAAAAAAGTATAGCTCAGCTTTTTATTTCAGGTAGTTTTCAGGAAAGGCTTATACTATAGGTGCATATGAAATTATTAGTCGTTGAGGATGAACATAAAATTGCCAATTCGATTAAGAAAGGACTGGAGCAGGAAAGCTTTGTGGTTGACGTGGCTTTTGATGGAACTGAAGGGTATGATTTGGCAAGCACCAATCCCTATGACGTCATTATTCTTGATTTGATGCTACCGGGAATTGATGGGCTGACTATTTGTAAAAAACTGCGGGCGGAGGCTATTCACACCCCGATTTTGATTTTGACAGCCAAGGGACAACTTGATGATAAGGTGGCCGGGCTTAACAATGGGGCAGACGATTATTTAGTTAAGCCGTTCGCATTTGCGGAATTGTTGGCTAGAGTCAGAGCCTTGGGAAGGCGGCCGGCTCATCGCGTAAATACGGTTATTCAAGTTGAAGATTTGGAACTTAACACCAATACTTTTGAGGTAAAGCGTGGAGGAAAATTAATTCCCCTGTCACGAAAAGAGTTTGGGCTGTTGGAGTATCTGATGCGGCATGTCAATACGATTATGTCAAAAGACCAAATCATTAATAATGTGTGGGATTATGAGGCCGATGTTTTGCCCAATACGGTTGAAGTTTATATTGGCTATTTGAGAAATAAAGTCGATAAGCCATTTAAAGGTAAGACCCAACTTATTCACACAATCCGCGGCTTTGGTTATAAACTAGGAACATAAAAGCATGTTTGAATCCGCCAGAATCAAAATAACCTTGTGGTACGTGCTTATTATTATGATAATAAGCGGACTTTTTAGCGTGGCGGTTTATCAGAATTTAACTAACGAATTGGCACGAGGATTTCGGGCAATGCGACGAATTCAAGGTCAGTTAGTACCGCTTTATGATGCCGCAGACGGAACCTATCATATCGAAAGCGACCAGGAATTATTTGACGAAGCCAGACACAGGATAGCTTTTGAGTTATTAATGACTAATCTGATTATTTTAGTGCTTTCAGGGGGAGCTAGTTATTTATTGGCTGGAATGACCTTGCAACCCATTGAACGAATGGTGGAAGACCAAAAACAATTTGTTAGTGATGCCTCACATGAATTACGGACACCCTTAACAGCCATGAAAACTGAAATTGAGGTAACTTTGAGGGATAAAAAAATTACCTTGGCGGAGGCGCGGGAAATGCTGAAGAGTAATTTGGAAGAGGTCGACAAAATGCAATCGTTGTCAAATTACCTTTTGTCGCTTACCCGATATCAAAACAAACAGTTGCCGATGACTATGGGACCTGTACAGCTTGATCGAGTAATCGAAAAGGCAATTGCGCAGGTAAAATTGGCGGCTGGCGACAAAAAAGTGACCATTATTACTCATCTCAAAGAGATTACTATTATCGGAAATGAAATGAGCTTACGGGAACTGGTGGTTATCTTTTTGGACAATGCAATTAAATATAGCCATGAAGGAACGGAAGTTACTGTCAACACCTTTTTTGACCATAAACAAGCGGTAGTGGAAATAAGTGATTACGGTGTCGGTATTCCGGCCAAGGATTTACCCCATATTTTTGATAGATTTTATCGGGGGGAATCGTCTCGGAGTAAAATTACAACTAACGGATACGGACTGGGATTAGCCATTGCGAAAAGTATTATCGAGCTTCACAAGGGCAGAGTTCAGGTAAAAAGTGAAGAAGAAAAAGGTACAACTTTCCGAATTATATTGCCAATAAGATAATTATTTTAATCATTTATTATTAAGCTTGTTCTCAGATAATAAACTTACCATTACGGTTATGAAAAAGAAATGGTTTGTAGTGGTGGCAGTTATACTAGTTATTGTCGGTTATTTCTATATTAGAAGTAAAAATAATACAGCCAAGGTCAGTTATCAGACAGCTCAGGCGACAAAAGATACTCTGATCACGACGGTAAGTGCGTCGGGCAACATCACTTCGGGAAACAATATTAACATTGCCACCAACGCTTCGGGAACGATTAATCAGGTTTTTGTTAAGAATGGTGATAAGGTGGTTGCCGGCCAGAAGATAGCCACAATCACACTAGATCAGGACGCTCTGCAACGGCAAACACAAGCATGGGCCAGTTATTTGTCAGCTAAGAATCAATTGGCGACAGCCCAGGCAAATCTTAATCAATTGCAGGCGGCGGCGTTTGCAGCTAATCAAAAATTTATTAATGATGCGGTATCGCGAAACTTATTACCTGGAGACCCAACTTATATTCAAGAGAATGCCACTTGGTTGCAAGCTCAAGCCAACTATATTAACCAAAATGGGCAAATTGCCCAAGCTCAGGCAGCACTTCAAAGTGCCTATTACACCTATCAACAAATATCTTCGACGGTGACGGCACCTTCGGCAGGGATAGTCAGCAACCTAACGATTGCCCCGGGATCACTGGTAAGTGGAGGAACGACATCGGGTAGTAGTTCGACAGCAGCGGCTCAAGTTATAGGGACTATTGCCAAAGAGCAACAAACCCAGGCGGTAGTTGATTTATCAGAAATCGATGCAGCTAAGGTTTCCCCAAATCAAAAAGTGACTATAACTATGGATGCTTTTCCGAATCAGACTTTTACCGGAAAAGTACTGGTTATTAATACTAATGGGGCTGTCAGCTCGGGGGTAACTACCTATCCGGCAACAATACTGTTTGATACTTCGCAAAGTAATATGTATCCCAACATGGCAGTAAATGCCAAAATTATTACGGCGGTTAAGGATAATGTTATCTTGGTTCCCTCTTCGGCAGTACAGTCTGCCAACGGATCGAGTACTGTTCGGGAATTACAAAACGGTAAACTCGTTAATGTTCCCGTAACGCTTGGCGACGCCAATGATAGTTTAACTGAGATAGTGTCGGGGGTTAATGAAGGTGATACGGTGGTTACTAGTGTAATTAATGGGGTAACTTTAACATCGGGTACCTCAACAACTTCACCTTTTAGTGGCCTAAACCGTGGAGGACCCGGTGGCTTTAGACGGATTGGAGGCTAATTATGGCGAAAATTACCAAGCCGATTATAGAAACGAGCCACTTGTCAAAGATTTATAAGACCGATGATTTGGAGACAGTGGCCTTGGCTGATGTTTCCTTTACAATCAATAAAGGTGAATTTGTAGCAATAATGGGGCCATCGGGGTCGGGTAAGTCGACCTTGATGCATATTTTGGGAGCGCTTGATAAGCCAACAAGTGGAACTTATATTTTGGATGGAGAAAACGTCGAGAAACTTGATGATGACGAGTTGGCGGATATCAGAAATAGAAAAATTGGTTTTATTTTTCAAGCCTTTAATTTGTTACCGCGGACAACAACCATGAAAAATGTGATGTTACCGATGGCTTACGCAGGCGTTCCAGTTGAAGAACGAGAGCAGACTGCCGAAAAGTTTTTGAAGATGGTCGGCTTGGGTGATCGGCTGAAACATACATCAAATCAGTTGTCGGGAGGTCAGCAACAAAGGGTAGCGATTGCCAGATCATTGGTAATGAACCCGGCATTATTGTTAGCCGATGAACCAACGGGAAATATTGCCAGTGCCCAAGCGGAAGAGATAATGGCAATTTTCCAGAAACTTAATAATGAAGGACATACAATTGTGATGATTACTCATGAACCGGATATTGCCGAGCATGCCAAGAGGATTATTCACATTCGCGATGGCAAAATTTTTGAAGATAGTAATAACCATCAGCAACGAAAGGTTAACCTTAAAAAATAATTATGGAACTTATTGAACAAATAAAAGAAAGCTTAGGGATGCTAACCCTTAATAAAACGAGGACAGGGTTGGCGATTTTGGGAATTGTGATTGGTATTGGCTCAGTAATTGCTTTGATTTCTCTTGGTCAGGCCAGTCAACAGGCGGTGGCTTCACAAATTCAAGGTTTAGGGGCGAATTTGCTAACAGTTCAACCAGGGGCAGTTAGCCAGGGGGCGGTTCGTGGAGCTGCCGGAGGCAACACTACTTTAACTAATGATGATGCCACGGCTATCGCCAGCACCCCGCAAATTACAACGATTCAAAATGTTTCACCGGAGCTGTCGCGAAGGTCTCAGGTAAGAACGGGATCGAGCAATACCAATACACAAATTGTGGGGGTGACACCGGCTTATGCGCAAGTACATAAAATTACGGTGGATTCTGGAGCTTTTATAACTCAACGGGATGTTGATGCTATTAATAAGGTGGCAGTGATTGGGCCACAAGTAGTAACCGATTTATTTAATGGCAATAGCCCCATTGGCCAAACTTTGAGAATTGGAACACAGACATTGACCGTTATTGGGGTGACAACCTCAAAAGGAGGGAGTGGTTTTTTTAACCAAGATGATATTATTTTTGTGCCGTTGTCGGTGGCTCAAAAACAATTGTTTGGGGTGAACTATTTAAGTTCAATTGCACTGGAAGCAAAAAGTTCTGATCAAATGACGAATGCCCAAAATGAAGTTGGTTATTTCTTGTTGGCTCGCCATCATTTTAATGACCCGGCTCAAGCAGATTTTACGATTACTTCACAGCAGGATATTGTCAATACGGTATCGGCAACGACCGGGACTTTTACGACTTTACTATCGGGAGTAGCGGCAATTTCGTTATTAGTAGGCGGCATTGGGATTATGAACATTATGTTGGTGACGGTGACTGAACGAACTAGGGAAATTGGACTTCGAAAAGCTTTGGGTGCCAAAAAAGGAACTATTACGACCCAATTTTTAATTGAATCAATGATTTTGACTTTTTCCGGGGGGGTGATTGGAGTATTGTTGGGAATTGCGGCATCGTATCTTTATTCAGTCAGTTCAAATTCGCCTTTTGTAGTATCGCCAAGCTCGGTAGTTTTGGCGTTTGTGGTATCGGTGGGAATCGGTATTTTGTTTGGTTGGTATCCGGCCAAAAGGGCCTCTCAGTTGCAGCCAATTGAAGCTTTGAGGTATGAATAATACTGGTGTTATTCGGAAATATTATGAGTTTGTTTGAATAATAAGAAATATTGGTTTGAAAAGCAAAATTATATATCTGGAAAAAGTATAGTTTCTCTTAAGCTTTTTTGATTACCCACAATCATTAATAATCTGTTTAGACCGATACCCAGTCCAGCAGTTGGTGGTACACCATAATTTAGGGCAATAACTAATGGATCAGTAGAATGATCTCTTTCTTGAATACCCATTTCACTGTCTTGACCTGCCAACTTCTTTTGAAGTTCAGTTGAGTTAACCAAATTAGTTGATATATCAGCGAATCCAATACCATTCATACATGCCCAAGCCCTTTCAACTTTATTTTCATCATATCCAGTTGTTTTTCCAAGTGGAGCTAGTCCAACCGGGAAATCCCTCAAAAATGTTGGTTGCAATAGTTTGGGTACAATAATTTTTTCAATTAACTTACCCACCTCCTGTGTTAAAGGAAGTCCCGAAAGTAGGATATTGTTTTTAGCAGCCATTTTTTTAAGGGAGTCTAAACTATTTATCTCATTTAGTGAAAAGTCTCCGAATAGCTTAAAGCCTTCATCTACAGTCATTTGTCCCCATTTTGTATCAACATTAATGCATTCTCCATTTAACAAAAAACGAGATGTTCCAAACGCTCTCGTGACGGCTTCTCTAACCAAATATTCAGCCAAATCCATCATGCCGTTATAATCTGAATATGCAGCATATGCTTCTAGGGCTGTATATTCCGGGTTGTGGAATCTATCTTGCCCTTCATTCCTAAATGCTTTTCCTAGTTCATAAACCCTTTCATAACCAGCAGCAATCAACTGAACAAGTTCCAATTCGCTTGTCGGTCTCATAAACATATCGGTTCCGAGCGAATTTTGGTGAGTGACAAATGGCTTAGCTTGACCAGACCTAAATTGTCTTCTTAAAACAGGTGTTTCAAATTCTTTAAAACCCAATCTATTAAGATTATCCCTTAATGACATATTTACTTTCGATATTCTGTCAAAAAAGACAAACGAATCTCTATCTGTAATTAGTTGTAAAGGGAAATTGCCCCTTCTTTTACCGGTGTCCTGGACACCTTTATAACGATCTGGAAACGGCCCATTAAAACGAGTCACAACCTCTAATTGCTCCACAACTAGACTTCGCTCTTCCTTTTTAGATACAAAGGCTGAACCTGTAACACTAATTACGTCGCCTGTGTTTAACTGCTTGGCTAATTCGGTGGTTCCAGGTGTTGTCTCATCTGAAAAAGCTAACTGTGTTTGATCAGACTGGTCTTGGAGAACACCAAAACTTATTGATTTAAATCGTCTAAGATTTCTTACTCGGCCTCGTAACTCGACTTGTTTATTCTGTGAAAGGATAATACCAAAATCTCTTTTGAAATCGGCTATCAAAATACGCTTTGATTTTGGTTTACCATCTGCAATTGGTAATATACTTTCAATCATAATTTTATCTTCCAAATAGAAATCTCATAGTGTTTGTATAAGAAATATCTTTTCTGACTGAAGTTGGTAAGTCACCTAAAAGAGTGACTTCGTCTTCATAAACAACTTTTGTAAGAATTTTATGATTATTATCGTCTGTTACTGTCGTCCACGGCTCATCTGTACCCCAAAGAAGTCTGTCTGGGATCATTTTGTAAAGATCCATTATTACCTGTCTAGGTTTTGAATAGTCCAAATCCAATATTTTTCCATCGTCACGTCTTTGGGCAAAATAACAGTTTGTGATATGTGGAGCCAGGTCGGTAAACAAGTTAGGTAACCCATCTTTTGTCAATACAGCAAACAGATCTTTTTCATAATCTCCCGTATGAGCTATACATATCCTTGTATCTGGGTATTTTTTCGCAACTTCGACTATTTGGTCAGGTCTTGAGTACTCATCGGGTCCCGAGTGAATCATAATTGGCAATGAATGTTCAGTGGCAAATTCTGTAAATTTGGAACCAATAAGTTTTAGGGCATGGGTATGGGTAGCCAGAGTGTGTAGTTTTAATCCAAAGAGTCTGTCCCCATCAAGAAGCTCTTTCAAAAGATTTAATTGTTCATCCTCTTTTGTACCTGGAAGAATATTTGCAAAAGGCATTATTTGTCCATTTCCAAAGAGTTCAACTTCTGCAAAGTGCGCTATGTTCGCGTGTTCATATGGAAATCTCTCGGCTGGTTTTTCTAGTTGTTCCCACACAGCATCAAATGCAACTTTTCTAGGGTCAAACCAAAACAAATCACTTGGGCCGGGAAATACAGCTGCATGGGTTATTCCGTTCGCATTCATCTTTCTGGCCATGTCTATAATACTTTGAGCGATTGGGTATCGACGTCTTACTATATTGGTTAAATCTACCCCTGCGTGAGAATGGGCATCAATTGTTTTGGTGCCTGGACTAGCAAGATCTTTAAATATTTCTTCTCGTTCGATCATGTGTTGAAAAACTGGCAGGTGAAGTATACAATAACGGCAGTCCAGTATCAAACCTATGAGATATAACAAAGGCCTGACTATCGTCACTTTTTTAGTAGTCTGTTTTGTTGGCTTAAGTATTCTTCTTAAACATTTTAAAGTTGGATCTTACAGATCACAGATGAATGGAATCCGAGTTGGTTGGCAAATTCCGTGGGCGACTGAAGGGCAATTGGTGCAAGCAATGAAACACAAGAATCTTTTACAAAAACAGAACTTAAACC
This sequence comes from bacterium, assembly GCA_021817905.1. Lineage (GTDB taxonomy): Bacteria > Patescibacteriota > Microgenomatia > UBA12405 > UBA12405 > JAMCSD01. The sequence continues at coordinate 22,367 of JAKAFM010000004.1, forward strand.
CGAATTTTATAGGTTTCAGTTCTGGGGCACCACTAAATGAAGCAGCTCTTTCGGGTAAAGTTGATGTTATTTTAACCGCGGATCAACCCGCAGCAACGTTACTTAACAAAAATTCTGATTGGGTCATTATAGGCCGTCTGATGTACAACCGTGTATCGTTATATGTCCCTCCCGATTCTCCAATCAAATCTGGAGCAGATTTAAGAGGTAAAACGGTAGCAATGCCTTTTGGTGCAGCTGCACAAAGGCTTGCATATAAAGTTGAGCAGAATGCTGGTCTTGATCCTAGTAAAGATGTCAAAAATATAAATATTGACATCTATGAACAATCCTCATTGATTACAGATAAAAATGCTACAAAGTGGGGAAATATTGATGCGGTGGCTGGATTTGATCCCACCCCCGCTGTTTTGGAAGAAAAAGGACTTATTAGAAATATTGCTGTAGGTAAAGTGGTCTCAGTTGTGATGATGTCAAAATCGTATATAATTAAAAACCCAAATGCACCAACTGAATTCTTAAGAGCACTTAATAATTCATATGTATACTATAAAGCTAATGTTGGTCAGGTTGATCAGTGGTTTAGAGACGAATCTAAGTTAAATGTTAGTTCGAAAGCTCTTGAAATATCAGCAAGTATTGAACCTAATATGACTCAACCAAATATTAATCTTTCTTTAAACGATGACGACTATCAGGTATTACAACAAGCAGCAGATTTTATTTATTCAGTAAAACTTATAAATAAAGACGTCACGATGAAGGATTTTGTGAATTTATCCAGTCTAAAAAATGTTAATAACTAAAAATGAAGCAAAATTTGCTACTTATATCGCTGGATACTTTAAGGGCAGATGTTGCTTATAGTGGTAAATTTAAGACAATTGAAAAACTTCGTTCTTGCAGTGCCACTTTCATAAATACAATATCCTCATCTCCCTTGACCCCATGTAGCCATGCCTCAGTTTTTACAGGATTACAACCATATAATCATGGCGTAAGACATTTATTTAAAGAAAAATTAAAAAAAGACACAACAACCTTGGCACAAATACTTAAGGAAAATAATTATAAAACTAAAGCTATTATTTCTTGTCCTGGCATGAATAAATGGTATGGTTTTTCTAAGGGCTTTGATAATTATGATGACGAAATACCTTTACTCGCCGATGGCTCTGATCCTTTGAAAACTATTGATGTCAAAAAACGAGGCACAGCTTTAAAAAGAGCAAGTGTTGTTACTGAACGAGCGATTAATTGGTTAGAAAAAAACAAAGATGAACAATTTTTTCTCTTTATACATTATTTTGACGCTCATTGGCCGTATGAGGCGCCAGAAATATATGGTGGTGATAATGCATACGAGAACGAAGTTGCCTATTCAGATCATTATCTAGGTAAAGTCTTTGACTATTTAGAAAAAAATAAACTAATGGATAGCACAACTATAGTTTGCTTCTCTGATCATGGCGAGGATTTAAATGGGTGGTATCCAAATGACAAAGGAGGTAAAAAATTAGGCCATCCTGAGGAAAATGGTCATGGATGCTTGCTTTATAATCAAACACAAAAAGTAGTTTTGATTATTAAAAACCGTATAATTTCAAAAAAGTCTAATTTTAACAATCAGGTTCGTTTGATAGATGTGTTACCCACTATCCTAGACTTACTTTCAATAAATTCAAAACTTAAGAATATTGATGGAATTAGTTTGCTACCGGTATTACAAAAAAAGATTAAAGACTCTTATATTGGTTATTCAGAAACTTTCTATCCTGAGGAGCAAGCCAAAACAGAACCTTCACTGAGCTATGTAAAAAACAAAAAAGCTTTCTTTTTTGATAACGAATTTAAGGTAATAAATAATTTGGATTCCGATTTGCAAGAAGCTTACGATCTTATAAGTGATATTAATGAAAAATATAACCTTATTAAATGAAAATCAATAATTCCGAGAAGTACAACAAAGTCATTTTAATCTCACTTGATACATTAAGAGCAGATTGTGTTCCGTCGAATCCCAATAAACTTTATCCTTCTGAATACAAAGCAAAAGTTAAACTTAATGACTCTGAGGTAAATAAATTATTTTCTAAAGGTGTGTTTTTTAATAATGTTGTGTCGGCTGCGCCCTACACATCTTCGTCGCATGCAGCATATTTTACAGGCAAATGGCCTATTCGTAACGGGGTTTACGATCAATTTAACAGCAAACTAAAAACTAAAAGTATTTTTCAAATATACAAACAAAATGGATATGAGACGATTTTTAAAACAGATTTTCCATTCATTCTGGGTAAATATCTTAACATGATAAAGGGTGTAGATAAATATTTTATAGAAGACACGCCATCAGCACTCAAAGAACTTAAATCTAAAAAGAAACAACTGGCATTCTTTCATTTCGGACAGTTCCACTATCCATACGGATTCCATAATCTTAAATATGGAGGTAAAGATTATGTCAATAAAATAAACTTTTTAGAGAAAAAATATAAAATTCCAACAGACAAAATTAACTTGGAAGATATGGCTATGGAGTCGTTTAGGTCAAAAGAAGATACTGAGTTGCTTTATAGATATAAAAAGATAATTGCATACCTTTATAAACACAGGTTGGATAATGATCTCTTTAATCTTTATTTGGAAGGCATTAATTATTTTAATAAAAACTTTTTGGATAAATTTATAAAAGAACTGCTCGAAACTATTAACAATCAAAACTATTTACTAGTTATATTTTCCGATCACGGGGAGGCATGGAATGATTATTCCTATGGTCATCACAATTCTTTTGATGAAGGAGTTATCAGAGTTCCTATTGTTTTTTACTATAAAGGTGTAACTCCAAAATTATATTCAAATAGGGTACGTACAATAGACCTTGCCCCTACACTTAATGATTTATTATCACCAAACAGTAACAGATTTGATGGAAAGAGCTTGTATAAAAAAGTATTTGCTGACGAAGAAGATGGTAACCTTGATGCTTTTTCTGCAATTTGGGTAAATGAATCTACTGATGTCATCAAAAAAGTCAGAACATTAATTGATAAAGACGAACTAACATTTAATAAATCGCTTTCCATAAGATACGGAGCGGCTTACTATCAACAAAATCTAAAATATACTGAATACTATAAAAGATTTACAAATCGGTCTGAGGAGTTAAGTGATGTAAAAGAACATGATACTTTTGAAATCACAGACAATCTTAATGTTTTACAGACACAGAAAAGATTACCAAAATCTATAAAGCAAAATATAAACAAACTTAACAACATAAAATTACAGTCAAACTCCTCACCTGATATTGTGCGTACTTATCTACGTTTAAGTGGATACAAGGTCTAATATGTCAATTACAACTAAAACTATTCTAAAACTGCAGTATGGTGACTTTACGACTTGTTATCACGAAACAAAAACTGGTGAGTGTATATCTTTAAGTTATGGAGATATAACAAAACCCTTACCTGTTGTTCGAATTCATTCTTCATGTCTTTTTGGTGAATCGTTTTTATCTCTCCATTGTGAATGTCGGAATCAACTTGAAGAAACACTTAAACAAATTAAGAAAAACGGTTCAGGTGTGATCATATACACATATGCAGAGGGAAGAGGGATTGGTTTAGAGAAAAAAATAAAAGCAATGGAAGTTCAAAGAACAAAAAATTTGGATACTGTACAGGCATTTGAGTTTTTAGGGCTACAACCAGACCTTAGAACATATAGCACTGAAGTAACCGCACTTAAAGAGCTTTATGTAAACCGTAATATAAAGCTAGTTTCAAACAATCCAAATAAGATTAATGCCCTAAATAAGGCAGGTTTTGTTATAAAAAAAATAGTTAAATTAACCATCAAATTAAATGAATACAACTCAAAAGAATTGATAACCAAAAAGACAAAACTAGGCTATTATATTGATTAAAAGTTTTATGAGAAAAAACATATTAGTACTATTATCCGTTTTGATCTTTTGGCAGATATTGGACTACCTTGCCCTTAACCGTAGCGGTCAGTTCACTTCACCTTTCAGTCTTATAACATCAATAATTAATACAATTAAGAATGGGGAAATATTATCAGATGCGCTTGCGAGTATCGTACGAGTCTCCATAGGTTTTGTGATTGCTACCTTTTTAGCTATCCCATTAGCCCTGATTTCAGAAACCAATAAAATTATGCGCATTTTTATAAATCCCATTATTGAAGTATTACGTCCAATTCCACCAATTGCGTGGATACCAATATCCATTATTTTTTTTGGCCTTGGAGATACGTCATCCTATTTTATTGTCTTTTTAGGCTCATTCTTTCCGATATTCAGTAATACTTATTTGGGCGCTTCGTCATTGCCGACAATATACAAACATATCGCAGAAACGTTTGAATTGAATAAATCAGATTATTACAGAAAGGTGTTATTAAAGTTTTCCCTTCCTTATATTTTTACTGGATTAAAAATTGGGATTGGAATGGCATGGATGAGTGTAATCGCCTCAGAACTAGTTAGCGGCCAATCTGGACTGGGGTATTATATTCAGATCAATAGATTACTTCTTAATCTCGATAACGTAATTATTGGGATGGTATTTATTGGTTTTATTGGGATTGTTTTTAATTTTGGTTTTACTAAACTAGAACGTAAAATGATACCTTGGAGGAAAAAAATATGATTTTGATAAAAAATTTATCCTATTCTTACGATATGAATACATATCAAACTATTAAGGATCTGTCTTTCAATATACAACAAGGTGAGTTTGTTAGTATTTTAGGAAAATCGGGTTGTGGTAAAACGACATTGGCAAATATTATTTGCGGGTATTTAAAACCTACAGAAGGGAAAATAGAAATAGATGGAAAAGCAAGTTTTTATCCGAACAAAAATAAAATTATAATAAACCAAGAAGACGATCTGTTTGATTGGATGACTATTTACCAGAATATGGAAATTGCTACTCAAGACCGAGACTTAATTCTTAAATATCTCCTTCTTGTAAATCTAGAAGATAGAATAAACGAGTATCCGTCTAGTTTGTCTGCTGGAATGAAAAAGAAGTTGTCGTTTATAAGGGCCTTATCTGCAAAACCAGATCTGCTTATTCTTGATGAACCATTTTCGTATTTGGACTATTCCACAAAAGCCGAGCTTCTTAAACAGTTTCAAAGAATTATTAAATCATCTAATACTACGACGATCTTAATCACCCACAACATAGACGAATCTTTATATTTATCGGATAGAATAATAGTTTTAAAAGGTTATCCGTTTAAAATTTCTAAAGATATTAGATTGGATAGCAAGAAGATTAAAGGACATGCGATGGCTAGTTTGGTTGATGACATCAAAAAATCATACTAACTTTGGTATAATCGCTTATGGACAAAATATTTCCAGAAAAGCTTAAACAAGGTGATGAGGTACGAATTATCACTCCTTCTAGATCTTTGGCAATAATTAGCAAAGAGAACAGAGAAAATGGAAACAAAAGATTTGCTGAATTGGGGCTAAAACTTTCATTTGGAAAACACGCGGAAGAAATTGATGATTTTGTTTCCTCATCAATTAAATCGAGAATAGAAGATTTACATAATGCTTTTTCTGACGAAAATGTTAAAGCCATTTTGACTGTAATTGGAGGATTTAATTCCAACCAACTTTTGAAATACATTGACTGGAATTTAATAAAAAATAACCCAAAAATCTTTTGTGGATTTTCTGATATTACAGCTCTAAATAATGCAATTTTTGCAAAGACTAGCCTTGTTACATATTCTGGACCATTTTATTCAACTTTTGGACAAAAATTATATTTTGACTACACCCTGGATTACTTCAAAAAATGTTTGATGTCAGAGGAATCTTTTGAGGTAAAGCCAAGCGATAATTGGAGCGAAGATGTGTGGTATAAGGATCAGAACAACAGAAAGTTAGTTCAAAATCCAGGCTGGGTGATAATAAATGAAGGAAAAGCCGAAGGGACAATACTTGGTGATAATTTGTGTACTTTTAACTTACTCCAAGGAACGGAGTATTTTCCCGATTTATCCAATTCGATTCTATTTATCGAGGATGATGAAGAATCAGCCCCTCATAATTTTGACAGAGATTTACAGTCATTAATTCATCTTCCGAATTTTCATAAAGTTAAAGGGATTGTGATAGGAAGATTCCAAAAAGCCAGCGAAATGACAAACGACCTGTTAATTCAAATTATAAAGTCTAAGAAAGAGTTAAATAATATTCCAGTGATTGCAAATTTGGACTTTGGTCATACAGATCCCAAAATGACTTTCCCGATCGGGGGAAATGTAAAAATATCCGCATCTAACTTAAAAGTTTCTATTATTATAACTAGCCACTAGTGTTTAATTGCTGTTTCTCGCGAACAAACCAACCATTCGAATTTTGTGTGAATAGTAAGTCTGTCAATATACCCTGGACATGCTGTATTTAACATCTTTTCAAACCCAGAACGTATCTGGTCAATATCCGGTGCGGGGGATCTTTCTTTATATTCTTCAAACTCAAACTCAATTTGGTACAGCCCTTCATCTGTAGACTAATCTACTAAAGATGTGTCAAGTACCCTGTTTGGATGAATTTGTCGGGTGAGCAAGAGATAATGGTTTTGAAAATGCTGAAATTGAAGATTTAACTGCGCGGGTATCTGTATCGGTAAATGCTATGGGGGATAATTCAGAAAAAAAGATTAGAGAAGGGGGTGAAGTGTCAAGCGTAATTGCACAAAGTAGGCGGGCCTGTGTGGCCACTCGAGACTTGTTGAAAGATGGACTTATGGGTTATTTTAGTTTATTACTTACTAAATAGTAATAAAATATTTTATGATGTGTTTGAAGTGTCTTCTTTATCTTAATATTATGAGCATACTATTCTTACGAGTTATACTCACAGTAGCAGTGGTAAAGTTATCATTATTATAGGTAGTATATAGAGAATGGTTTTATATACATACCCGATGTGTAATATACATTATAGGCTCTTTAATTATTGATTTAAAGACTCAAAAGAGGTAGAATGGCGGATATGAATGATGGAGAGAAGCTTATTCGTAAATTGTTAGTAGCTGCAACGTTAACAAGTGGTTTGGCGGCATGTGCTCCCCAACCCAAGGCAGCAACTCCAGAAATTGTTGGAGGAACGGTGACTCCGGTACCTAGTGCCACGGCTCCAGAAACAGCAACAGTAACTGCCAGCGGCACTCCCCAGGGTTTAGAGATCAGTCCGACGGTGGCTGCCTTAACGGCCACTCCTGAGTCAATAGAAACAGCCACTACAGTACCAAAGGCTTCGTTGGGAGCAGTGGAAGTTTTAGGAGCTGGTGATTCAACGATGCTGGGAATGGTTGATCAGGCCAGCTTACAAAAGATAGCTGAAAAGATGGGTCCGGGGGTCATTGTTTACTTAAAGGCTGGAGTGCCAAGTGGAACAATTGAACAAGTGGGGAGTAACTATCAGGGAGTGATTACCCAAGTTCCCCAAGAGATAATGGTTACTGGGATAAGCTACTCTTTAAATCTGTCCAATAGTACTCCCTCTAAAGTAGTGGGGGCAGAGTATGTCTCGGCTGAGGGAAAGAAAATCACTTTGGATAATCAATGGTTAGCAAGCGGATTAAACTCGGCAGTGGATATAGTATATTATTTTCAAGATCAAAAGAACCCTGACCAGATAAAGGCAGGATTATTACTGAAGAATGGAGAGGTGGTAAAGGGGAATATTGATAAAGTGAAGGAGGCAGTAGATGTGGTTTCCGTTGACCAAATGGAGCCAATCGATGCCTCTAAAAACCCAGAAAAAATTGCGGCATTACCAGTCAAAACAGCGGTGGAAGCGTGGGTAAAGGGAAAAATCAGACCAGGAGTCGATCAAGGTATAACTAATGTAAATGCTACAAAATATAAAGATGGAACAGTAAGATTTGGTGTTATTGATACTGAGGACAATGTTATAAAGGGACAATTGTTAGCTACAAATGATTACATGCCGGCTATTATATTGGGATTAGATAAAGCGACTGGTAATGGAATTGAAAATGTGGCGCTCGGAATAACGAGGAAAAACTTACAAGGAGAAGATGTTCAAATTGTACTACGGGTTCCTTTTGATACTTTTATGGACGTTGGTTATGTTGATAATAAGATAGATGCTTCGTCAAGAAAAAATATTACTGACAGGGCAGCATTTTCTGCTGTTTTAGATACAAAAGTTGGTTCGGTGGCTTTAGTCGGCTATCTACGAAAATTTGTACCCGGGGTATTTTTAAATGTAATTGAAGTTAAAAAGGTAAATACATCATATATTGATAATGATCCAACTATGCAAAAAGAACCGGAAGATGTGCGTAATTGGGCTAAATTGATGCTCATACTTGATGCAAATGCAGGTAAAGATGTTTCTGGTTACACAGTTCCAGTTTTGATTGATAAGGCACAAAAACAAGTACAACAATATAAAACATTTGATTTACTTTCAGGATTTTTTACTGGAAAAACGGACAAAATTCCTGATGGAGATATTATTTTACCAAATTCAACGGTAACAAAGCTTAATTTGAAAAATATCAGTATTGCTGTTCCACACGAAGGTTCATAAAGCATTGTTATCGAGCGGAATATATTATATTCTTACATATATATGTTCCGGAAGGTTATGGTTTTCGTTGTCGTTCTAGTTGTTGGATTTGTTGTTTATTGGCTATTTTCTTCACCTTCAAAACATACTAATGCTCAAATAAATGATTGTAATGGTCAGTTTGCTTTAGACAAAACTGTAAAGTCTTGTGGTTTGGTTAGCTTGTCAAATAATACTACTAATTATTATGTTGGAATATTAAAGTCTGTAAGAAAAAGTGGTACAAGTTATTATTTGGATCTTGATGTTGGTAGAGTTATTCCGCTTAGTTTCTTAATATTTGATTCTATAGGGGTTCATACTGGCAGTGATGTAAAATCACCCACAATCATTAAGGCAGACATAATTGCTCAACTTAAGCCGTATATTGGTCAAAAAATAACATTACTTTCCCCAAATGGAAAGAGTTTTGCGAGTGTATTGAATTCTCTTTTACCAAAAATTCCGCTTACTCAGTCTATTGGGGTAAGAAATATGATAGGCTATTTAAATCAGTGTGATGGTGAAATGTCAGAAATGAAGACGGGGGATGTAGTTTATACTTATGGTTTTTTAAAAACCGGCTGTAATCTACTGGTAAATGATATATATGTTAACTAAGTTTGTAAGATTTGGGTTAGTATTTTTATTTTTTCTATTTTTATTTAAATTGTCTGTTTTTGCAAGTTATTGTTCTGGAAAAACTACCTGGAATAATAGTTATAATACTTGCGACAGTCTTGGATATGGGGGTTATGTATATTGTAATAGTCATTCGTCTGGTCAATCGGCTAGCTGTGGAGGTACTAGTACAAATTGTGGTTCATTTGTAATGATTTGTTCTGACTCGTGCAGTGTTAACCAGAGTCAAACGGCGTGTAATATAACTAGTAATGGATGTGTTCAAAATTGGCAATCATCAAATTGCAGTTCGTGTACTTCAAACTGCAGTAATCCTGGTTCTCATTGCGGTAGTTTTTCTGATGGTTGCGGAGGATGGTGTACTGGAACACTGACGTGTACTGGTGGCCAAACATGTCAAAACGATAGCTGCGCTTGCCCAAGTGGACAATGTACTGTAAATGGGCAATGTACGGCACCTAGCTGTGGTTCGTGGGGTTCGTGTTCAACGGGGTGTGGCAATCATACCCAAACAAGAACAGAAGTCTGCGGAGGCTGCGGTGGGGTTTTGTCACAGGGTTGCGGGGCCTGCACCGAATGCCAGACCTGCACCCGACAGTGTGGTCAGAGTAAAGATTGTGGAGGCAGCTGTGCCCAAGGTTATGAATGTACCAATCCCCTGGCGCCGACTAACCCGATTCCTAACAATGCCACTAGTTCACCTTTGGTAATCGCGACTCCAAATATTACTTTACAGTGGAGCGATCCGGCCAACACGGCTCCGCCTTATAATTTTGATAATTTTGTAGTTAGTGCTGACGGGGCGGTGGTGGGAACATTACCAAACACTCAACATAGTTTTCTTTTCCCGGCGTCGGGAAGTATGGTTGGTAACCATAAGTATGGCTGGACCGTACAGACGTACAAGGCTGCAAATTGTAATGGTTTGGGATGTGGGGCTAATGGCTATAGTCCGGCGGTGGGAGGCTATTTTTGTTACCAAGTGACTCCGGGGGCACCGACCATGGCTAATGGCAATGGAGTAAGCGCCAGTAGCCCGTATGGTTTTCCGAACACGACCACGGCAAATTTAACTTGGAATTTGGATGAAACTAATCACAGTGCCACGATTAAATATGAAGTGCAAGTGCTTGATTCGTCGGGGAGCACGATTTTAGCTTCAACAACAACGACCAATGCAACGATTAACACCTATAGTTTCACTGGTTCTAAGGGGGTGGTCTATAGTTGGAAGGTGCGAGCACTTTCAACTTCCTGTACCGGAGTGGCATTGCAAGGCCCATGGACAACTGGTTACTTTATCTTTGCAACGCCGCCGATTTTTAATGACTTTAATATTTATAGTGTGACGGATACGATGACTAACGGTTATCATGATGGGTCGTTGGTGGCACCTCAAAATACCAGCATTGGTTTTAGTGGAAACCAGATTTGTCAGCAGCCATTCCAAATGTCAACACACCCGCGAAGTGTTTCGTTTCGAGTAGGGGTCGTTGATAATAGTGGTATTACTAGTATTTCAGAAATTGACATGAGGTTTGTTAACCGGAGTACCGGGACAGTTTACACTACGGCGAAATTAACTGGTATGGATACGGGTAGTCTTGCTTACAGCTCAACACCCAACATTGGACTTACTTTCTATGAGACGCCACACACGATTACGGTAGGGACAACCGAAGTTCAAGCGATTTTCCCATTAACTTTTCCTGATAACTTTAATCCTTTAAATTATGAAATTAATGTTTGGGCAGTAGATAAATATGGGTTGACAATTGTTAATGGCGGAGGGTCAACACCTGTCCCGCCGGCAACTACCTGTACGGGAATTATGTATTACCTCAGTCCAGCTTCGCCGGAAAATCCTAATACATCGGTTAATGTTAATATTGACCGGTCAACAGCAACCAGTTGTAGCGGAAATTGGAATAATGTGGGCTTTTTGCTTGACGGAGTGTCACTGCCGGGAGGGTCGATAGGTTATCTGGACGGCTCAAATACTGGCAGTGGTTATCATTGGCCGATAAATAGTGGTGCGGTTGGAACTCATACCATTCAATTTACGGTAAACAACGGAGCTTGTACGTGTAATCCAAATTACTTTTTAACCGTGTCACCGCTGACAGCTGATGGCTGGGTTGATGCTAATCGAACCTTTAAATCATGGAGTTGTGCCGTGGCAGTATCGGGTGATGTTTACGATGCCAGTGCCTATTCCTTTACTGACCTGACCAGTTGTTTGAGCAGTATTTACACCCCAACCAACTTGTATAGCCAAAACCCGAGTATGTTTAAGACACTGGATTGGCAACAGAACGGAACTAGTTCGAACACCAGTACGACAATTAGTAATATTTCCCATTATGTAGTTAACGTTGGCTTGACTTGGGGATATCAATATTTGCCACTTTTTAATGCCGATAGCGATATGCCGGGATTAAACCAACATATGCGGGTATCAGATACTGGAACCAATGGGGCACCATCACCAGTAACGAATCTTTGTTGGGCGAGTAGTTTTAGTCCATCAATTTTGGATTTGCGAGGGGCAGTTGGAAGTCAATTTGTGGTCAATCCTTATGCGGATAATCCCAGCGCACAAGTTGACTTTGCGGGAATTAGGAATCAGGATCCATGGTTTCAAGCGGTTGGCGGTGGAATCCAATCGGATGGAGTGTTGCATAGTGCGGTGCCCGTAACTTGTAGTGTCAGTAATGCCTCAACTCCAGGGAGTTGTTTGCCGGCATTATCGATTAGCAGTGCCGGTAATTTGGATAGCGGGGTGGTTACCGGTAAGAGTGGAATTACTAATACTAATGGTTGTGCCACCAACCAATGCTTCAACGGCTACCCTTCACCAGACCGAAACTGGAGTGTTGCTGGCGCTAATGTTTCAACTGTGGCTAGTGTGGACTATAACAAACTTATTAATCAACTGTATTACCAATCGGGTATTGGATCGACGATGATTTTCAACAGTAATCCCAGTGCTAATACCAATGCCTGGCAAACTATTATTGCGGATCCTAATTATGCCCATCAAGTTTTGTTTATTGATACTTTAGGCCAGGGATTAACGATTTCTAGTGACTTGACGCTACCGGCTAATTCGTATTCAGTCATGGTGGTTAATGGTGATATTACCGTTGACCCATCAGTTTCCCGACTGGATGGTATCCTGGTCTCTACGGGAACTATTGCTATCGGAGGGAAAGCTCCCACCGATAATCAACTGGTCATCAACGGATCATTGTTTGGCAAGACACTTTCGTTTACCAGAAGCTATACGACGGCTTCTCTTAATAATACCCAACCGGCAGTAAAGATTAACTACCAACCGGGATACATGATATTATTACCTCAGAAAGTATTTAGAAATGTGGGCGCTTGGTCACAGGGAGCGCAGTAAAGAATCGTATTATAAGATGGTAAATAATAATATTTGTTAGGTATTTTAGACGGTATATACGGATATACTTTATCTACATATTTGATATGTAATATACATTATAGGCTCTTTAAATATTGATTTAGAAGCCTAAAAGGGGTACAATGGCGGATATGAGTAATGTGGATCGTGATAGCTCACCTAAGCCCCTGACTAAAATATCCAGAAGGGATTTTTTAAGAATTGGGATGGTAGCAGGCGCCGGGACAGTATTAGCGGCTTGTGAAGCAGTCCAGAAAAAAATTACTCCAGTGGCTCAATTCATAGATACGGCTACTCCAAAAGCATCAGCAACTGAAAAAGCATCAGCAACTCCTCAGCCAGCAGCATCAGCAACCGCAGCAAAAGTCATAGAAACAGCCACTCCAGTACCAACCGCTTCTTTGGGAGCAGTGGAAGTTTTAGGAGCTGGTGATTCAACACCACTAGGGATAGTTGATCAGGCAAGCTTACAAACAATAACGGAAAAGATGGGAGCCGGAGTGACGGTCTATTTGGAAGCTGATAAACCAAGTGGGACTATTGCCCAAGCAGGAAATGACTATCAAGGAACTATTTCACAAGTGCCAAAGGAGCTAATGGTTAAAGGGATAAAGTATGCTTTACAGTTATCAAACACACCATCAAAGACACCCGGGATTAACTATCTGTCAACTGATGGGAAGAATACCTCATTAACACTAGACAATCAGTGGGGAGGTTCTGGTTTGAACGCAGCTGTGAAGACAGTTTTCTTATATCAAACAACCGATAAACCAGATGAAGTTCTGGCAGCAATTGCTTTAAATAATGGAGAGGTGGTTAAGGGGAATAGTAATAAAGTGAGAGAGGGGCAAGCTACAGCTGAGGCGACAGCGGTAACAGAATTTACGAATGCGCAATTGAGTGAGATATTGTCTCACAAAGATGAACATGGTTATTTTAATGACCCACACTGGGTTGAGGCATTACAACAAATTACAGCTCCATTAGGGGGAAAGGATGCTTTAACTTGGATAAAGAATATAAATACCTTAGCTAAACCAAATTTTGATAATGATGCGTGGTTGAAGGTTAAAGGAAAAAGTAGAAATTTTGGTGGTTATACGCCGGTTAAGTTTGATACACCTGGAGTTTATTACAATGCAGATGGCGTTACTCCCGTTGGATTTGTTGGTAACATAGAAGGTTTAGTGAAAGGTATGGATACTAAATTAGGTGGTATTGATAATAATTATGGCGGAATGTTAGTATCGTTTAGTAAAGATGATATGGTGCATACGCTGGTCTTTGCTCCTGATTCTTTTGGAATAAATAATATTTCTTTTTTTGATGCAAATAAGCAGAAATATGTACCTGATCGTGATATCCAGAACATGATGAACTTGTACAAAAGTATTGGTGATATTTTGCTTAACAAACCTTGTTATGTCATTGCTACCGGTAGAGGAATGATTCCGATCTTACATGAGATTGTTATGGCTTCTCAAGTACAAGCAATAACAGGAGTAGACTTAAAGGAACTTAAGGATAGGTATGGAGTGTCCACACATATACGTGAGTAATCGTTGAGTTGTGGTGAGTGTAGATAAAATTATATACTGTTTAGATGAAGCTTTATTTTGTCGGGGCTGTGGTTGTAATAATTATTGCCATGTCTTTGTTTGTGGCTTCTCGGTTTTCAAATGATGGTTCTCAAATAATTTATCAGACTACTGGTTTGAGGTCCTATGATTTGGGTGGAGTGGGAATTTTAAAAAATGCCAATGGGGTTCCTTATTTATTTAAAGGGTTTCTTGAAAGTTGGAATGTTGACGGTAACGGAGACATTGTAGTTAAGGCAAGTAGCGGATCTGGGCAAACATTTGAAGGGGTCGTAAAATTGAATCCCAATTTAGGTTTTCAGACACTCTTATTTGATGAACAACTGACAAGGTTATTAAACAGCCCGTATGAGATGACCAAAATGGGTAAAATGAGCGATTTGAGCAGGAGCCAGTTAGTCGGAATTTTGAAAACGGGCCGTTTTATGGCTTTTGGATATGCTCTTCAATTAATAAACAATACCAACGTGAACATTATTATGGAAAACGACAGGCCGGTGATTCGCACTTGTTATATTAGAAGTTATGGTAAATTGTTATAGTATGCGTACGTTTTGGTTAGTGATAATTTTTGGGATTTGGAGCGCTTTGACCTTTTATACGGGCTTTAAAAAACCGGTGTTGGCAGCGGTATGTTGTGCCAGTGATGGTACTTGTCCGGGAGGAACGACCTGTTCTAATTGTCCGGCAAATATGTCATGTGCATGTCCTGGGTATGGAACGTGCATTGATCCTAATGCGATTCCAACTACTTCTTGTTCAACCTATGGTCAACAATGCGGGGCAAATGGGGTTCAAAGTGCCTGTTGTAGTGGTTATATTTGTAATGCTAACACATGCCAACCTATACCTACCAGTACGCCTGTTCCTGCTGGAGTGACACCAATTTCAACAGCACCGGCCGTAACTAGCTGTTCGGGTTGGTGTACGAACGCTGGGGATACATGTCAGGCTCATGGTTTGCCGACGGCATCCGGAACATGTAGTAATGGTGGACAATGTTGTGGAACAACTACGGTGGTGCAGTCTTGTGGTACTGGCTGTTGTGATTCTACCCCGGTTAGTTATATGAACTTAACCTGCTTGACAAATACAAGTCAGTTGCGTCTTGATTGGCAGCCATCAGTTGACACCTATAGTTGTATTTCGCATGGGGTTTCGCTGGTTCATTCACCTGATTGGTGGGATCCGTTTTATTCTCAAAATTTTGCGGCTTCGGCATCAACAACAACGCTTTCTATTACTAATACGTCTGCCTATCAGGACTATACTGTTTCTACCAGCGGAACTCAGACGGGAACCAATATAAGCTGGGCAGCGTGGTATAACCCAATAACTTCCAAAAATTCTTCTCAAAATGGTGATCGATCATTTTCCTGTACGGATCGGATGGGGCGAGTAATTGATAAAAGTAATAAGGGAATCCCGGGGGTATTGTTGGATATTTATAAATGTTCAACGTCTGGATATTGCGGACAAAGTGGCACCTTAGTAACTACAGAAACAACTGATAGCAGTGGCTATTATTATGTTCCCTACGGATCAGTTTTTCCGGGGGCGATAGCGACGCGACATGCTCAAGATGCTATTAATTACGGATGGGTAGAAACAAGTTATGCAGTGTTTCCCCACGATACTACCTGGGGGTTGGTAACACCGAGCGGAGGGACATCATACAGTGATCAGAATACAAAATATTCCGGCGGTTCATCTGACTGCGCTTACCCGTCAAGCATGGCGGCACACCCTTATTCGGGTCTATGTAACTTTACGGCTACTGTTTCGCCTCCAACTTTTACAGATTTAACTATCAACAATGTAAACGGGACGACATCACAAGCAACCAGCGGGGTACTTCTTGATGGGGCTTTAGTAAATCCCGAAAATGTTTCCGGGGTAGGAGTCAGTGTTAATCAAATTTGTGATAGCTCGTTTGCTAACCAAACAAATAATAGTCGAGATGTTTCATTTAGAATTAATGTATCAGACGCTACCAAGTGGCAAGATATTCAAAAAGTGGCTTTGAGAATGAGTAATGGGGGGAACTCTTTAACCGTATGGATGAATAACGTCGGGGCGGGACAGACCTCTCCGGGAGCACTAACGTTGACCATTGATCCGGCAAGTACGACATCGATGGCTTCAAATGTATCATTTTATGGAAATAATAATCCGCCGATTATAAATGCACTTAGCTCAACCAGTGTAATGGCAGTGATTCCGTTGCGATTTACAAAAAGCTTCCCTTCGGCCTTGTACAATTTGCAGGTTTATGCAATTGACACTAATGGGATTTTGATTCCGGGTTCGACTAGTGGGTGGGTTGATTCCGGAAGAGAGTTTAAAGTATGGAATTGCGGCGTGGCTACCCAAGGAACCATCTATGATGCTAGTGGTTCAAACAGCCTTGATGTTCAAGCATGTGCAGCTTCAGCCTTTACAACGGTTTATACCAATCCCCATAATTTAGCCAACACGCTTGATTTTGCCTGGACAGCGAATCTAGCCACCATAGTACCAGCGACGATTACCAATAACGCATTGTATGCCACTAACTCGCCATTAACTTGGGGACAGAGTTTTCAACCGACATTTAATACCAATTTTGATTTGCCAGGACCAATCGGAAGAGTTAACGGCGGACAGGCATGCATTGGAACCGGGCCGATTAACTTGGCCGCTAAGGATGGCAGTGGGGCATATTTGGTCAACCCATACGCTAATTTACCGACATTACAACTTGATTTTGCGGGGATACGTAATCAAGATTCCTGGTATCAAGTAGTCGGTGGTGGGGTGCAATCAGATAGGACATTATATAATGCCGTTCCCGTTACCTGCAGTGTCAGTAACAGTACTACTCCGGGAAGCTGTATTCCGGCAGTGTCAATTAGTAGTACGGGGAATTTAAACAGTGGATTGGTCGCCGGTAAGAGTGGAATTACTAATACTAATGGCTGTAGTAGTAGTCAATGTTTTAACGGCTATCCCGACCCAGAGCGAAACTGGAGTATTAATGGAACTAATATTTCAACCGTACCTATCATGGATTATAACAAACTTATTAGTCAGCTCTATTTTCAATCTGGGATAGGAACTACGATGATTTTTGACAGTAATCCCAGCGCCAATACCCTGGCTTGGCAAACTATTAGCGGTGATACTAATCAAGTTGTATTTGTTGATACTAAAGGTCAAGGATTACTTATTAATGCTAATTTAGTTTTACCGGCTAATGACTACATAGTCATCATTGTTAACGGCAATGTCACCATCGACCCATCAGTATCTCGACTTGATGGTATTTATATTTCAACTGGTGCGATTGGGGCTGCAGGTCAAAGTCCAACCGATAATCAACTGGTCATCAACGGATCATTGTTTGGCAAGACACTTTCGTTTACCAGGAGCTATACAACGGCTTCTCTTAATAATACCCAACCGGCAGTAAAGATTAACTACCAACCGGGATACATGGTACTTTTGCCTCAGAAGGTGTTTAGAAACATAGGAGCTTGGTCACAGGGAGCGCAGTGATTGTTTGATATTTTCAGATTAATCTCAGTTTATAGACTTATGATAGCTACAGGCAATTATTAGTTATCTATAAAAATGAATAAAAATATGTTGGCTGTGGTTTTGTTAGTTGTTGGACTGATTGGGGGTTTTGTTGGTGGAATGCAATACCAAAAAGGTCAAATTTCGACAAGTACGAACGGGAACGGAGTCCAATTCCGGCGGGGGGCTGGCGGATTAGGGGCTAATGGTTTCAGAGCAACCTTGGGTACTATTTTGAATGCCGATGCGTCGACTATGACGGTTAAGCTCCAGGATGGCAGCAGTAAAATTGTGATTCTTAATTCTAAAACTACCATCGGTAAAACGACCGAAGCAACAGCAACCGACTTGACCGCAGGACAGACTGTCCAAGTGTTTGGAACTACTAATAGTGACGGAAGTGTGACGGCGTCAAATATTCAACTTAATCCGATTATGCGACAAAGACCAGAAGCAGGTGGGACGGTTACTCCGGCTACAAAGCTGTAATCCGGGATAACTGATATGTTAACAGTGTCAGTTTGTGGTACCATATTTTATGGATTACCATAAGCTGACACCAGAGGAGGAAGCGGTCATAGTTCAACAACAGACAGAAGCCCCCTTTACAGGTGAATATAATGACTTTTGGAAGGAGGGTATCTATGTCTGTCGACGGTGTGATAATCCCCTTTTTGATTCGAAGGCTAAGTTTGAAGCAGGTTGCGGTTGGCCAAGCTTTGATCGGGAAATTAAAGGTGGCGTAAAGCGAATACCAGATAGAGACGGTATGAGGATGGAGATACTTTGTGCTCGATGCGGCGGACATCTAGGGCACGTATTTGGAGGAGAAGGAATGACACCCCAAAATACAAGGCACTGTGTAAATTCACTAGCAATTAAATTTATCAAAAAAAATAGTGAAAAATGATAATGAAGTCATTGTTTTAGGAGGTGGGTGTTTTTGGTGTGTGGAGGCTGTTTACCAACAGGTTACTGGAGTTGTATCAGTTGAGCCGGGTTATGCCGGAGGAACCATAGCGAACCCCAGCTATGAACAGGTATGTGGTGGAAAAACAGGACATATTGAGGTGGTTAAAATAACCTATAATTCCGCGCTTTTGTCACTTAGTACGCTACTGGAAATCTTTTGGAAAACACATGATCCGACCTCATTTGATCGGCAAGGAAATGATGTGGGGAGCCAGTACCGAAGCGTTGTTTTTTATACCACTGAAAACCAAAAAAGGGAGGCAGAAAGGGAAAAACAAGCGATCGATGGAGCAGTAACTGAAATTCGACCTTTGGAAATATTTTATCCAGCTGAGGCCTATCACCACGACTACTATGAACGGCACAAAAACGAACCTTATTGTCAGCTGGTGATTGCACCAAAATTACGGAAATTAGGACTTTAATCGAATTTATGATTCGCAAATACGCATTAATTGAGGTACAATATAGGAGTAGGGAGTTTTTTTTATCCAACAAGATTGAAAAGCCGCTACAGATTATTAATTATTTTAGGACCTTATGGCAAAAAAATTGTATGTCGGCGGCTTGTCTTTCCAGACGACCAATGATACTTTAGCCGCAGCATTCGCTCAGGCTGGTACCGTCGTATCCGCGGTTGTTATTATGGATAAATTCTCCGGTAAATCGAAGGGATTCGGTTTTGTGGAAATGTCAACCGACGAAGAAGCTACAGCTGCTATTGAAATGTGGAATGAGAAGGAACTCGATGGCCGTATGGTTCGAGTTAACGAAGCTCGCCCCATGGAAGATAGACCTCCTCGTCAGGACAACTATTCTCGAAGTGGATCGAGTCGTGGTTTTGGTGGTGGAAGCAACGGCGGAAGCCGCAGTGGCGGTCACAACCGTTACTAAGTTTCTGTTGAAATTTAAAAAGTCCTCCGATGTATGTCGGGGGATTTTTTTTGGAATCAAATCAAGAACGTGTATAATTTTGGTAGATGAAAACAAAAAAAGAGGAGACTTTTCAAGTTAATGGAGAGGATTTAATTAAAAAAGTTAAGGAACTTATCAACGAGGGAAATATTCGTCAAATTTCTATTGTCGATAAAAATGAAAAAACTTTAATCGTTTTACCGTTAACGCTCGGAGTAGTTGGTGCTATTTTAGTGCCGGCATTAGCGGCGGTGGGGGCGATTGCAGCTTTGGTAACCGAGTGCACCATTAAGGTCGAGCGAAGGGCATAATATTTGATAAGGGCGTATAGAGCGATGATTAAGAACTTTGGATATCGTAATTGAGTAGTTATAGTGTTTCGACGATTCTAAAAACAATTTTGCCATCGGGCATAGGGATTTCTCTAATTAATTTAAATTTAGTGGGGTCAGTAATGTCTTTTTTGGGGATTGATTCGTCGGTGCCAACATAGAGTACATGGCGAACTAATCGATCCTGTGGCCAGAAGATTTGCCTAAATTGGTATTTATAAAAACTATAGACAGCGACAACTTTGTTTACGAGATCATCTTGTCGGGAAACAGTTTTGTTGTACAAATTCGGATCAAATTGCTGATAAAACAAAAAGAAAATATAAGGGTTTCCATAGACGGCGGGTACATCGACTACCACTTTATCAAAACGATTTTGTTCGTCATGGACCGTCTCTACAACTTGCTTATAACCATATTGCCACCAACCAGCTCGCTCAATGGGAGTGTAAATAAAATAGCTTTGGATAAAACGAGCGAAATTAATACCAATAGTAGTTACCATTACCAAAACCGTTATCAGAAGAATGGCTTTTGATCGCTTTTTTATTACCTGTAAAAATTGACTTAAGCCCCAGGCCTCAAAAATAAATAAGGGAGGGATAGCTAACAGCGACCGTATTCCATGGATTCGATCTTTGGTAATCATGGCTGGTAGTAAGCCTAAAAATAACCAAATGATTAAAAATAGATCAGTATCTTTTTTTTGACGACGGATATAAAAATAAATTGAGACAAGTAAAATTAAGAAGTCAGTAGTATATAAAATTCCAATATCAACAGCTCCATGTCGGCCTACCGGGTCACCATTGACGAATAATTCGGCCGGAGACAGGTAAGCAAAAAATTTTGAGGCGATATCAGTAAACGACAAGGCTAGTCTGGAGTGCAGGAATATGACCTTAAGTGGGCCGGAAGGATCTTTGACTAGGTTTTGAGTAGCAGCATAATCCACATCTTTAGTTGAGTAGTAAAGATAATCGGTAATAAGTGATCCGCGGGCGCGTGATGTTCCGGAAACGTTAGTAATGCCAATAATAGCCGGAAGAGCAGTGAGACATAAAACGATAATAGCAATACTATGTCCCTTGATAGATAATTTTATTTTCTTTCTGAACAATACGTAAGCCGCCAAGATTAATAACGGTACAGATACTTTTTCGGCATGGTAGGTATAAAATGACAACATAAAAAATAGTATTGAACCGGATAACCAAGCAATTTTTTCCAAACTTAATAAAAATAAGTAGACAGCAAGTGTAAATAAAAATACCGCCATCATAGCTTCCCAACCGGCACGAGAAAAATTTATAGCCCAGGGGGAAATGGCCAACAAAAGAGCCGAGAGGAGGGCAACTAAATCTGACTTAAAAAGTTTTTTAGCAATTAAAAATACGAGGACAACGAGCAAAGTTCCAAAAAGGGCGATAGGAGCACGAACAACCATCTCACTTAAGCCAAATATTTTTACCAGTGGGGCAAGAAAATAAACAAAGAGAGGAACTTTGTAGTCGCCAAATGATTTAAAAACCAACGGTAAAAATTGGCCATGTTCGTCGCGTAATGTTTTTTCTATAGCAAAGGCATTATAGCCAAAGGCGGTCTCGTCTCCGGTCATAGCTACCGGAACTGAAGTGATATGATAGAATCGCAAAGAGGCTCCGAGAACAACAATAAGTATTAATAAAATAATTACTTTGTGACTAAGGACTTTTTTCATATTAGCTACCGATAATTTTGAAACTAGTAGTACCATCAGGTAATGTTATGGTTTGTTTGAGCCGAAGACAAAGTAATTGATTAACTGAACAATATGCTGATTTGCCGGGATCGTAGTCTATTAATAGGGTATGATCTAACGAACTATCCTTCTTTTCATCAATGGATCGATATTCATATTTTCCGAAACTACTGGTAGAAATAAATATGCTTCCGCCACGTTGTTTGGTCATTTGTTGATATTGATGAGGGTCAATTTTTTCGTAAAATAAGGTATAGATGTAAGGTTTAGTCGCCAAGGCGTCGGAGATGACAAGGTGATCATATTTGCCGCTTTCTTGAGTGGCTATTTTGTTGACTTGTTGGTAGCCATAGTCCCAATCAGCCAGAGCTTGAATGGGGTAATGAACAAAATAATAATGAAAAAATGTGGTAGCACTGGTGATTAGTAACAATAGTGAAAAGACGATTATTAGTTTAACAATGATATTACTTGACCACTTGGTTAATAGTTGGCTGAAACCATAAGCTGTCAGTAGGTAGAAAGGGATCATACTTACGAAGAAAGTTGAGCCAAGTTGCTGTGTAATATTGGTAATTCCCGGCAAAGGTGACAAAAAAAGTATTGCCCAAAGATAATTGGCGTTTGGTTTTGTTTTTTTGATAATGAAATAACAACCAATAAAAAAACCAATTAATTCTATACTATAGAGTTTTCCAAATGCATTGGCAAAATATCTTTCGTGTGTATCGTTACTACTAAATAAATTATAGAAGTCAAAGTCCCGCAGGTAATTTTTGGTTGTCTGGTCAACAAAAACAACTATTTTATTTTGAAACAGTCGGGCAGAGACATTGCTGTGGGTGTAATTTCTGACATAACCCTGGAGTTGGTCGATGCGGTTGCTAAAACCGATTTCCCCATAAAAGGCCTGGTCAAAATAATATGATTTAATAGTGTTTTTTGTTAGATAACCAACTAATCCTATGGCTAAAATAAGTGTAATCAGAAAAAAGCGGTTTGATGCTTTGTTTTTTGTTTGGTGTCGAATTAAGGCTATTAAAGCTAAAGGGACACTAACTACCCACATTGAAGGGTGGGTCAACAAGAGAAGAATTTGAATAGCGAGAAGTAGCCACCATTTTCTTTTACTGTCTTCTTTAATGATTAAAATAATTATTTCAAAAAGTAATAAACAAATTGCTAAAGTTATGGGGGTATTAGACCGTGATAACTGGACATGCCATGGCGAAATAGCAAGCAGAAATGAGGCGGTTAATGCCGAAGGTTGATTAAATAGTTTCTGGGCTAGAACATATAGCAGCCAGACTGAAAATACACCAACCAAAGCAGCAACGATTCTAATAGAAAAGGTTGATAAATCATTTATTTTTATGGAAATACCAGTTAAATATATAGGGATGGGGAGTTTGTAATCACCAAAGGATCGAAAGGTAATCGGTAAAAATTTTCCCTCTTCATCCCTGCCTGTTTTAATGATTGAATAGGCATTGTATCCAATGGCGGCTTCATTTTCTGATAATCCCAGAGGGACTTTATCGAGTTGGTAGATTCTGAGAAAAAAGGCAAGGGCAATTATGAGTAGTAAAATCCAATTTTTTTTGATTATGGTCAGCATGCAACAAAATTTTGCTAACGCCTTAAATATATCACGGCTCCAGTTCTTTAACGCCACCAAAACTAATACGATCAGGAGCTAAATTTTTGGCGGTAAGCATTAAGGCGGGAGTGATGACAAAATTTCCCCATTTTCGGTTAATAGTATCAATAGTATTGACTAATCGATTTTTTTTGACAACATCACTGAATAAGTCAAGCTGAAAACTATTGACTTTGGCCAAATCAAAAACAGTTACTGAAACGGTGGCCACCGGTTTTTTGGTGGGGGTGGAAGTTAACAAAAAGAAAGCGCGGCGATAGATATCGTGGGCTGAGGAAAGGAGTCGCGGATTACGATGACTCTGGTGCCAAAAGGTATGGTCACGATAAAGAAGCGCCAAATGAACCCCATAGGCAGAAAAACCGGCCAAGCGCATACGAAAACTACATTTTTCAATCAATTTGGAAAGAATGGGGGCTAACTCCTGAGGAGTTGACAGCGATTGAGGAAGAGAAAACATGTTCCCAAATGATTTTCGGCCAGTATCAATATCATCAACCTCCCAACCATGGAGCCGTAAAAACCAATAATAACCGTTGACAGAATGAAAAGCTGACCGAAGTTGAGTGATAGGGGCATGGTAAAAATCAAGAACCGTATAGATGCCAGCGCTATTAAGACGGACAGTATTAGCTTTTTTGATGCCCGTAATATCCATTAGGGTTAGCCGCTTGTAAATCTTTCTAAAATTAGTACTATTGATTTCATTAAGGCCGTCGGGCTTCTTGAGGCCAGCACCCATTTTTGCCAGGAAACGATTGGGGCCAATACCAATGGAAACAGTGAGCCAATCACCGATAGTTGCTTTAATGCGATGCTTTATCTCAGTGGCGACATTTTTTAGACCCCGATTAAGCCCAGAGTAACCACTAAAGTTGATCGCAAACTCATCGATTGATTTGGCGATAACATCGGATGAATATTCAAGCAGTAATTTTCTTAACTTAAGGTGAATATAGCGATATTTATTGGGATCAGGCCCGAGAATTTTAAGGTTTGGACATATTTTCTGGCCATCCTTGACACGCATGCCGACTTTAACTCCGAGTTTTTTGGCTTCAATTGAGGGTGCCAGAATACACCCCGAGGGGGTTGGGTAAGCAGCAACAGCAATGGGAAGCCCACGCAAAAAAGGATTGGCTTGTTGTTCAATGGTAGCGAAACAGGAATTTAGATCGACGTGCATTATGGTGGGAGGATTCTGGTTAAAGTCCATTATCAACCTCCGTAAGCCGCCAGATTAAGGTGTCGGTGTCGAGGACAAGGCAGAAAAAGGCAGTGGGGGCGGCGACAGAAAAAACATGGAATAGCGTCCTCCCCTGCCGAAAGGTATGATGCAGGCCAAGCTTGACGATTTGATATTCCCGGGATTGCCATTTTAATGATAACGGAATAAGTTGTTTGGTGTAAGGATCAGAATTAAAAACAACAGCAACCGGAGTGTTGATCTTAAGACTCATATGAGAAGTATACCCGAATAAAACCCGAATATCATCT
This sequence comes from bacterium, assembly GCA_021817905.1. GTDB lineage: Bacteria > Patescibacteriota > Microgenomatia > UBA12405 > UBA12405 > JAMCSD01. Next base: position 47,359 of record JAKAFM010000004.1, read on the forward strand.
ATGGGAACGAATAGTGGCTCCGATGAATAAAATTCCGAAACTAGCGGCAATAACGCCAGTAGTAACAAATCCTGCTTGAATAGAAAATTGGGTGATAATAAAACCAACAATAAATGGACCAACAGATTGACCGATATCCATTATTGAATGTAATGCCCCCAGAAAGCTGGTTTGTTGGGAAAGTTGCGATAATTGGGCAACATAGGCAGTGGTAGCCACAGTAGTAATAGACATGCCGATACCAAATAAGACGCAACTTGCCATAAGTAGTGAATAGATCGATGATTGAGTAAGAAGAATCATGGCTACGGCAATAATAAAAATACCGATCGCAATAGGAAAGCGCTTGTCAATTTGATCGGCAATTTTACCGAAGAATGGCTGGGTGACAGCAATTGATAGAACCTGAACTGAAAGCAATGGCCCCATCAAGACGGCCGGGATATTTTTTCCAAGGAGATACAGAGGAAGATAGGTTTCAAAAACACCATAGGTAAAATAGACAGCCATTTGAATGAGAGCTGTTAAAAATATTGGTCTATTGGTAGTAAATTGTTTAAGGGTAAAGAGAAAATCAGAAAAACTCAAATGGCGGGGTAACTTATTGGAAAAATCAGTAGAATGGTTAAGTAAAATAACCAAAAAACTGACCGGAAGACTGATAATAAAAGCAGCGATATAAACAAGACGGTAATTTAGAGTGGTAGTGATGATTAGGCCACCAAGAAGCGGGGCTAGTAGCCGGCCAACTAAGGTTGAGGAATTATAGAACCCAAGACTTTGAGCTTTTTTATTTTCAAAAAGTTCAACAATAATGGAAGCGACTATCGGCCCCAAGATGGCAGTGGCCAAACCATGAAAGAAGCGAATCGGCAAGAGGAGAAGTGGATTTTGAACAGCTAAATAAAGCAATGGGGCTGTAACAAAAATAAAGGCAGCGATCGTAAGCAGGTTTTTCTTACCCCAATTGTTGGCCAAATAACCAATAGGAAAACCTAAGATCATACCCGCTAACGGAGAGAGCGACGAAAGTAAACCTAACAAAGCGGTGCTGGCACCAAGACTTTTGGCAAAAAGTGGTAATACCGGACTTTTAGAAATGGTGGTTGAAAAAATTCCAAAAAAGCCAAGAAGGCAGATATAATAGACTCCTCGGGAAGATATTTTGGTCATATGTTAACTTCATTGTATCAGGCAAAGCCCGGGAAGAAATCAGTTTTGAGATGATCTTTGGCAACACCCATATTAGCTAAAAGTTCCTCAAAGGTGACAATCATAGAACGAGGCCCTGAAACATAAAAATAGCAATTTTGATAGTCAGGTACTTCGGTTTGAATAAGCGGGGCATCAATGCGCCCGGTTTTCCCGGTCCAACCAGGGGGGACAGTTCCACCATCACTCAGAACATAGATTGTTTTAATTCCTAATACTTTTTGGGCCTGATTAAAAACATCGCTATAGACAACATCGTCAATAGTTTTGCTGGCATAAAAGATAGTAATATCCCGCTGTTCCTTTTTATCAATTAGGTATTTGACCATACTTCTAAAGGGGGTGATTCCGATCCCGCCGGCAATAAAAACTAATTTCTTGGTTTTATCCTGAGGAAGGGTAAAATCCCCTGCCAACTGTCCGGCAACAATTCGACTATCGATAGTCATATTAAGAAGCGCTTTTTTATAGGTACTGGAATTTTGGTAGAATTTTATTCCCAAACGAAGATCCGGCTCGGTTGGCGATGAGGCCAAGGTAAAATAACGTCGATTGCCACGGTCGTCGGGATTGTCGTGCTCAAGTGTCCACTCCATATACTGACCCGGTTCATAGGAAATTTTTTGGATAGGTGTAAACACAAAGTCGTAAATATCCGGTGAAAGTTGGATTTCTTTGGTGAGATTAAGCACCAGCTTAATTTTTGGACTCACTAGATATGAAAAAAGATTGCCGGCAATAAGGGCAAGTTCCGGAGTCGAGAAAATCGGGCCAAGATGGATTTGGGGAGCAAACAAGATTCCCACCAGCCCACCATACATCATTTGCAGTTTGGCAGTTGGAGGAGTAGTTAACGGTTCGGTTAACATGACAAAGGCAAAAAATAGAATTGGAGTATCGATAACTAGATTTTTTATACCACCAAATGGACTGACTCCCCGACTGACAGCAAAAAATACCGTCTCAATCAGAGCCACAACCAGGAAGCTTTCTATCAACCTATACCGTTTAATTTTTCTAACAATTAAAAGTCCCCCAACAAGAACAAACGGAAACATAATGGAATTACCAACCCACCAGGTAGCAGTTTGGTTAATAACCAAGGAAGTAATGACGACGGCAATAGCAACGGGATTAAATAAGTGTTTTTTGCCAATAGCAAAGATAAATTTTGAGGCCATTGTTAAAATGGCGGCCCAGGCAAGAAAAATATAGTCATGAATGCCGGTAGGCGGGGTAATAATTAAGGCCAGAATAAGGGCGGAGATATAGAGTGATTCGTTATTAGTCGGTGACTCAAACACGGTGGCAAATACGGTGTTAGTACACCAACTAACAATAACCAGAACGGTGATTGAAGCGATGAGTGCAAGGGGGCTAAATGGGAGCAGATGAAAAATACTGAATGATAAAGCAATGGCCAATAAGATAAGCAAAAAATAAAGTATCAGGCGATACATGGTAATGGAATTGAGAAAATTGTCGATTATTTTGAGCATATTAGACGACAAATTTACTAAATCCAGAAGTATAGGTGGCTTGGCCATTTTTATCAATCTGGTAACCTTCGAACCCCGGAAGTTGTTCGATAAAATCGATGCCTTGAACACCCATAGCGAAGGCGGGCGTAGCAAAGCGATCAGCTTCGTAGACGTTTGGACCGATAACTGTTAGGCTGACAATATCGGTAATTAATTGACCTGATTTTTGGGGATTATATACATGTTGACCACGGATGTAGGTTCCAGAGGTAGCAATGCCTTGGTTTGAAAGTTGGAGGACTTTGATTATTTCGTTAAAATTAAACGGGTTGCGGATACCAACTTGCCAGGGTTTATTTTCTGCATTGTGGCCATATATTTGAATGTCGCCGCCGGCATCAATGTAGCAATTTTTGACACCTTTTTGAATGAGAAGCTGGGCAGCGTTATAAATAGCCCAACCTTTTACTAGACCAGATGGATCAAGTTGGCCACGACGTTTAATTTCAAAATAGCCATTTGATTGTATTTTTGTTTGTTGACAGAGACTCAGGACTGTTTTCATGTCTGGGCTATAATCAGCCGCCTTTATTTTGCCAAGATTGATTTGGGATATTTCGCTCGTTGGTTTAAAAACGCTGAATTTGTTGTCTATATAGATAAAATAATCGTAGACTAGCGAAAATAGATCAGGAGAAGGATTCTTATCAGTAATCTCGACAGTAATAGGCATATCCATCATTATTTTTGTTTGTCTCATGGTTAAGATGCCTGATTAAGGGCGGTTTGTAACGATTGCATGAAGGCCTGGCTGGTAAAAGTGACACTGGAGACAATTTGGACATTGGCGCTTTGGGCCTGAATAGCTTCGGAAGTTAGGATGGGGACGGCCATAGAGCTTTTTCCGGCCGAAGTGTAGTTGTCGTTAGGATATTGAAGAAAATTAATCGCGGCAATTTTGCCACCTCTAATAGCTACCTGGACCTGGACACTGCCATAAACAGCGTCGTTTACCGAGCCGGTGTAATTGCCATTTTTATATCTACCTTGTGGAGCAGGGACTCTTGTTGGCGGTGGGGCAGTTGGAACCGGTCTTTTGGTAGGGGCGGGAGTAAATGCAGGATTGTCGACGATAGTTGGGGGAGGGGCCGTGGGTACTGGCGATGACTGAATAGAAGTTACAGAATCGGAAATAGGAGAAGAAGAAATAAGCATTGAGGGTGTAGAAGCAGCTGCGTTTGATTGTTCCAAAATGGCATAGGCCACAAATGCCAGTACCACGAACGAAGAAAGAATTATTTTTTTCATGAATGTTTGATAGTAAAGGTGTTTTCTGAAAGTTAACTGAGAACAATTACTGAATATTGGCCTACTTACATCTTACATTATGCGCGATAAAACATGGGTGGGTGGGTAAATCTTTTAGATATCTCCGGTAGTTATTTCAATGACAGTGACAGGTTGACCATTTACGTCAACGGTATCCCCTTGCTGATGCCCTATTAGGGCAATACCAAGCGGACTTTCGGCCGATATCCATTGAGGTTTAAGGTGGGCATCATTTTTGCCGACAAGGGTAATAACCATCTGACGATTATCGTTAGTAAAATTGACGGTTATCTGATGGCCAAAAGTAATAGTGGTATTTTGAGTGGGAATTGGCTGAACAACTGCCGCTTTCAGATCGGCCATAATTTCGGCAATTTGCGTTTGTAAGACAACGGCCCGTTCACTGTAAAAAAGATAGGCGGAATTTTCTTTTAAGTCGCCTTCGGCGGCGGCTTTGGCTCGCTCTTCGTAGGTACGGGTTAACTCAGCTTTGAGTTCTTGAAGGTTTTGCTCTAATTTTTGTTTACCTAATTTGGTTATCATTAGATTGTAATTCTATCAGTTTCTCGATAGAATTAAAACATTACTTTTTTAGTAGGAGTTTCCATGAATACTTTTTCCGATGCCCTATTGTGGCGTTATGCAACCAAAAAATTTGACCCGACCAAAAAACTTACTCAAGAGCAGCTTGATTATTTAATGAATGCCGGACGATTGGCCCCAACCTCTTTTGGGTTACAGCCATTTAAAATTTTAGTGATTACCGACCAAAAAACAAAAGAACAATTAAGTCCAGCTGCCTTTAACCAACCACAGATAATTGATTCGAGTGCGGTATTTGTATTGGCAGCTAACAAGAGCGGTTTAAGAGCTGAAGATGTTGATAGTTTTATAACCTTAGTAAGCCAGACTCGTGGGGTACCGGTCGATTCATTGGCTGGTTTTCGGCAAACTTTACTTGACTTCTCAACACGAGCTACCACTGAACAGCAAATTGAGTGGATAAAAAAGCAACTTTATATTGTTTTGGGAGTTATCATTTCCGCGGCGGCAATGAGTGCTATCGATAGCTGTCCAATGGAAGGTTTTAATCCAAGTGAAGTTGATAAAGTGTTGGGATTAGAGGCGTTAGGTCTAACTTCGGCTGTTTTACTGTCAGTTGGCTATCGCGCGACCGATGATAAATATAGTCAGGCGAAAAAGGTCAGGAAACCAATAAGCGAACTTTTTATACCAATAGCTACACCCGGAGAATAAAAATAAAAATACCGATAATAGCTGAAATAATTGCAAGTGTTAAAACGGCGCCCGCGGCAAGATCGCGGGCGTTCTTGGTAGCGTGATAACTAAGTTTATTTTCATCCCGGATTAAATTTGCTAATTCCTCGACACTGGTGTTAATTAGCTCGGCGGCCCATACCAGACCAATGAGTAAAAATAAGATCATCCAATCTATAGGTGATATTTGCCAAATTACACCAGCGACAATAACACTTAAGGCTGCTACTCCGTGAACTTTCATGTTACGTTCCTTAAATCCGGTAGTAATTCCTCTGAAAGCGAAATAAAATCCCTTAAAAAACTTTGCCAATGCAGTCATAAAAATAGTTTAATCCTTTTGGTGGTTTTTATATAGTTTAAAAAAATAGAATGATTTATCAATAAGTAGGGCGGTAATAAACCACCACAAGCCAATACAATACCCTCCCAAGACATCGGAAGGATAGTGAACGCCAAGATAAATACGGGTAAATCCAATATAAACTATGATTAAAACACAAGCGATTCCAGTGTAGAGACTAAGTTTTTTATTTCTTGTAAAATGAAACATATAAAAAGCGATAGTAGAATAAAAGACAAAAGAATTCATGGAATGACCAGAGGGAAAGGTATAGGTTGATTCGTGAATAAGTGGCGATATGAGGGGGCGTGGGAGAGCGATGAGAGACTTTAATAGCAGGTTGATAGCAAGACCCATAGAGGTCATAATAATAAAAAGTAGGGCCTCTTTTTGGTGATGACGGTGAATGAGAAAGATAACAATGATTAACAAACCGATGAGAGTATAGCTGGCTCCGAGATTGGTCGTCACCATGATTATTTTTGTTAAAACAGGGGTGCGTAAATGGTAAACAAAAGTAGAAATGAGCAAGTCATAATGAAAAAGTTCTTTTTCGACGACATCCCGAGCAAATTTTAGAAAGACGAATCCCACCAAGAAACTTGAGGAGATGCCGATAAGTACCTCTAGGAAGATGAGACTAATCGCATGAGTAGTAGAAAATAACTTTTTCACTACTTTAGTTTAGCAGTTGGCAGAGCTTTGGTACTGGGAGTTGGTGACACAGCTGAAGTGGGCACAGCTTCTATTGTCGGGATGGCCGTGGGGGCACCGAGTAAATGCCTTTTGATATTACTGGGACTAAAACTCTTAAGACTGCAGGCAGAAACAACAACAGCAGAGGTAACTAATACAGCTAGAGAATATTTTTTCATTTGGAAATTAATTGATAAAAAAAATATCTGTTATTACTATATCATTTTTGTTTTTGGGCGGTGAATCCAAAAACGGCACAGACTAAAGCAGTGGCAAGCAAAAATCCACCAACTACATCACTTGGCCAATGCTCCCCTAAACTAACTCGGGAAACCAACACAGCGAGTAATAAGACTCCAATCGTAAGATTTATGGCTCTAATTGATTTTTTATGGAAATGAACGCCAGTATAATTTACAATAAGTGCAAAAAAGGTGGAGCGAAAACTGTGCCCTGAAGGATAGGATGAGCCGAGGCTGATTTGTGAGGTAGGGAGCGTGACATGAAGATCGTTGCGATAAAATTGAAGTGGAGGGCCAGGGTGATTAAATGAGTATTTTGAGAGGAGTTCTATTGATGAGCCGATAATATAAGCAAAAGTGAGAAAAAGTCTGAGTTTATTGTTTTTAGTTGACCAGATAAAGAAAGCGATGGGGAGGGTAATAATTTCAAAATTACCTAATACGCTTAAAACGGCTAGAGGATTGTCTAAAATAATAGGGGTTTTTCTTTGGATTAGCTTGAGAATGACAACATCAAATTGCTGAAAAGGGTGTAGGAAAAGTAGTAAGGTTCCTAGGCAAAATAAGAAGGTGGAAGTGAGTGCGAGCAACCGATAGTGCTGGGAAGTCATGACTCCTTTAATTTTAACAGAACTTGGGGTGGTCGCTATTGGACAATACCGTTTTGATCGACAACCAAACCATAATCATCACGAAGATTATTGTCTTTGTTTTCGGTGTCATCCAGCATAGTATTTTCAACAAAGTACAAACTTTGATCTTTACCTAGTTTATAGCTTTGAATTTCTTCGTCTGATTCTTTGGGTAATAAATCCACCTGAGTACGACCGTCGGCAGTTTTTGATGTTTTCATGGAGTAATTTACAAATGCCTTTTGAGCATCGGCAGATAATTCACCAGGATAAATTTTGTAGGCTACCTTGGCAACAGGTGAATCTGTTAACTTCATACCTTTAGTAAGGAAGGCGGGACGTTTAGGGGCTGAGGAGGCTTGTGATTGGGCGGTTATAGCGGCGTTCCAAGCACGCATGGTTTGAATTTTATGTTTAATGAGTAATGCACTTTCGAGGGCAATAATAATAAGGAGAACAATGATGATAGTATTTTTTGACATATTTATTTGGATTTTATACTACTACTTAATCAGTGTAAAGATTTAATTTTATTCATACCATAAAATGGTAGAATTTTGGAATGAGAAAGCTTTTATTGCTTATGTTTTTGAGCTTATGGTTTTGGGGAGGATTAACCAAACCATCATTGGCGGCTTCTGGTGATAACCAAACGGATCAACAGACAATGGATGGAAAGATAGATAAAATAGTTGAAGAAAAGACTATTACAGTTATGGATACGAAACAACTTTACCAGAAATTGGAAGTAACCATAACTTCAGGAGAAAAAAAAAGGTGAAAAAGTTATTATTGAAAACGGCAATGAACCGCTGGCAACCAATATTCGTTATCATCTTTATGACCGGGTAATTGTAAGTTCGAGCTTGGGGACAGATGGTAGCGAGCATTTTTTTATTATGGATTTCGTTAGAACAGACAGTTTGGTTTTGTTGACAATTATTTTTGTGGCTGTAACTTTGCTTGTAGCCAGGTGGAAAGGGTTGGCGTCAGTGGTTAGTATGGCACTAACTTTTTTACTTATTATGGTATTTGTTTTACCAAAGTTGGCGGATGGAGTTAATCCGGTTTTGATTGCTTTAGTGGCATCGGCATTAATTATTCCGGTAACTTTTTATTTGTCCCATGGGGTTAATAAAAAAACGACGGCGGCTATTTTGGCTTCCTGGATCACTCTATTGTTTACCGGATTTTTGGCATATATATTTATTAACCTTGGAAAACTTTCCGGAACAGCTTCCGACGAGGCGGCGACATTGTCAACCTTTCTGCACGGAACTGTAAATATGAAAGGGTTATTGTTGGCTGGATTCATAATCGGAACTTTGGGAATTTTGGATGATATTACTATTTCTCAGGCGGCGATCGTAGAGGCATTGGCAAAAACTACGAAACACAAACTTGGACATCTTTACAGTAAGGGAATGGAAGTTGGACGCGATCATATTTCATCGAATGTGAATACATTAATTTTGGTGTATGCCGGAACCTCGTTGCCATTAATGCTTATTTTTATTGATAATCCTCATCCTTTTTCTGAGGTGGTTAATTATGAATTTATAGCCGAGGCTATTATTCGAACTTTAGTAGGAAGTATTGGGTTGGTAATAGCGGTTCCAGTGACAACTTTAATTGCAGCTTGGTTTTATTCCAGTTAGAATGGAAGTGGATGCAGAAAAGAAGCTGGTTGGCGATAGGTATTGGGATTGTTATTGTGGGCTTTATTGGAGTTTTATATAAAGGTGTTTTATATCAAAAAAGTGTGGAATTGAATCAGCTTGAGCAGCGGCAGCAATTAGCAGAAAACCAACTCATTGATGTCAATAAAAAATTAGAACAAGTTTCAACTCAATATCAGATTTTGCAAAACAGTAACCCAATACAACTTACCAAGCAATTTAAGGATAGTATCGGAACGTATGAAAAAATTGTTGATTTACAGAAATCAGGTGCGAAAACACAACCACTAGAAGTGCTATGGGCGGAAGTGATGGCAGATATCGCTAATAATAATACCTCGTCGGCGAGTGCTGACCTAAACAAGTTACAGACGGCTGTGTCCCAGACGGAGACAGCATTGGTATCAACTCCCCCACCAACTCAACTGCCTGTTTCTAATTCCCCACCCGGAAGTGGCTTTTCGCAACAGGTAGTCACGATTGATAGTGGCAGCTTTGTCGTTTCAATTGTCAGCGCAGATTTAAAAACGTCTAAATTAATTGTCGATACAGCATCAGAACATGATTGTGGAAATAACTGTCCAGTAAACTCGCTTGATTTTTACGCACGGAGAAGTGGCGCTTTTGCCGGCGTGAATGGGCCATATTTTTGTCCAGATACCTACCCAACATGTGCCGATAAGAAAAATTCATTCGACACTCTATTAATGAATAAAAATAAAGTATATTTTAATTCTGATAATAATGTCTATAGTACTAATCCGGTGGCAATATTTTCAACATCATCCCGATTTGAAGAAAAAGGTCAAGCTTGGGGGCGAGATACCAGTGTTGATAGTGTAATTATGGGAAGACCGCTTTTGGTGTTTAATAATTCTGTTTGGTTTAATGGTAACAGTGATTCTAAGGAGACAAGTAAAGGAAATCGGGCTTTTGTGGGGGCAACTGATGGGACAGTGTATATAGGTATTGTTCACTCAGCAACAGTAGCGCAAGTTGCTCAGGTATTAGCAAAATTAGGAATCAGAAACGCTATTAATTTGGACAGTGGAGGGTCAGCTGCAATGTGGGTTAATGGAAAATATATTATCGGACCAGGGAGAAATTTACCTTTTGGGGTTTTATTGGTGAAAAGATGAGATAGAGTATAGAACTTATTCCCTGACCAATAATCCAGCCATAGCCAATACCTCTTAACCCTAACAGTGCAAGCAAAGTGCAGGAAATTATGATTGATGCAGCATTGAAAACGTTCATAAAGACATAGGCTTTGTGGTGATGGGTTATGTTTAGAAGCGTATCAACAACAATGTTACATGATACAAATATTGAACCTATTGTTAAAAGATGAAGAACGATAAGTCCCTCGTGTGAATAGCCTTTCCCAAAAGCTAACAGAACATATTTACCAACGAGATTAACGCAAATTATTGCCGGAATTAAGAGAACAAAAATGGTTTTTATTGATTTTTTTAGATGGGTAGCAATGGTTAATTCGTCATGAGAACCTTCGGCAAAAAGTGATTGTGAAACCGACTTAGGAATAATGTGAAGAATATTAACGATCATTAATGGCATATAAAAGTAGGCGGCACTTTGGGCATTAAGCCGGTTGGTGATAATGAGCGGTAGGAGTAATACCGGGAGGGAATTACAGATAGTGGCTAAATGGTTTGCTAGTGAAAATCGAGCGATCCGGTGAAGAATTGCATAATCAATATGAAGTGAAAAATGGTAATTAAATTTTTTAGAAAGAATCATAATACAAGCAAAAACGGTGATCATGAAGGCAACCCCAAAAGAAAGAAATATTCCATATCCAGCAAGGGCAACAAACAAAAAAGGCAAGAGCAACTTAGTAAAACCGGTAATAACATTTTTAATCAGAACATATTTTGCTTGACGATAGGCGATAAAAACATTTTCAAATAAGGTTGATGAGGCCGAAAAAATCACAATAATAATAAAGGTGACGATATAAAACGTGTTTTGGCGAAGAAAAACTAATTCTGGAGATAGTCGAGGGAGAAAAAATAAAAATATAAGTGAAAACAGAACACTAAACAGAGAAATAACAGAAAGTGAAGTGTTAATAATATGATCTTTATTGATAGTTTTGGAAAAATAGTGAATTAATCCATTAGTGAGGCCGAAAAAACTTAGGGTTATTATGAGCGAAGATACAGAGATCAAATCCGTAGATACACCAACCATAGAAGGAGTAAAAAGACGCGCATTGACAATCCAAAAGATAAAACCAATTACGGAAACAATGGCAGTGCTGGCCATTAGATAGAAGGAGTTACTGGTCAGTGAGTCGTCTCTGAGTTGAGCGACAGTATTTTTGGCAACTTTTACAAGGTTCACAATATGGTATTTTACACTGAATAGTTTGCTAGAATGAGGTACGATCAGTCAAAAAATAAAAAAAATGATGAAGCTTGTTGGACCGGGGATTATTACCGGGGCGGCGGATGACGACCCATCGGGAATTGCGACTTATAGTCAAACTGGGGCTCAATTTGGGTATGGACAATTATGGACAGTACTTTTTATTTTGCCATTTTTAACGGCAGTACAGGAAGCTTGCGCTCGAATTGGGGCCGTTACTGGCAAAGGAATTGCTGCCGTGGTTAGACAACATTATTCAAAAAAAGTCCTCTATTTTGTTGTAGGACTAGTATTGGTGGCAAACACTATTAACATTGGGGCAGATATCGGAGCGATGGCAGCAGCGGCACAGCTAGTAGTACCCATTAATTTTGCATTTTTAACTATAGGTTTTACCGTCCTAATTTTATTACTGGAAGTATTTACCTCGTATAAAGTTTATTCGCGAATTTTGAAGTGGCTAGCCCTTGCATTGATTGCCTATTTATTATCCTTAGCAATGATAAAAGTGCCATGGATCACAGTACTTAAGGCAACTTTTATTCCTCATATGGAATTTAATCCGGCCTTTTTATTTATTATTACCGGAGTTTTTGGAACTACCATTTCGCCCTATATGTTTTTTTGGGAAGCATCCGAA
>JAKAFM010000005.1 GCA_021817905.1 bacterium
TCTTGCTCCCCAAACTATCGAATTTGCTGTTTATCAACACCATGTTGAATCATTAATCGGTCTAAAAAAATGCCTCGCTCCATTATTATGGATCGATGTCATGAAAATTAAATACTGGGAAAATTATTATTGGAAAAAAACCGATCATATCGCTGCTGTCTCAGCCGAAGACAAACAAATTATGTCGCGACTTTCCAAACGAATCGATATCAAGATAGTTCCCAACGGCGTCGACGATCTCTTTTTTCAGACAGTTAAAACCACCAAAAAAACATCCTATCCTTCAATTCTTTTTGGTATCTCAAATATGAAATGGATGCAGAACAGTGAAGGCGCACAACTTTTACTAAAAGATATTTGGCCAAAGGTTAAAAAAGCCCTCCCCACCGCCAAACTATTTATTATTGGTCGCTTTGCCCCATCAACTTTTGCCAATATTACCGACCCAGATATTATCATCAAAGAAGCTGAAAATGATGGCCATTCAGATGATCCTCAATCTTATTATCAACGTAGTTGGTTGCTGGTAGCTCCGATAAAAAGTGGCGGTGGCTCACGAACGAAATTCTTTGAAGCTATGGCCTCAAAATTACCGATTCTAACAACTAAACAGGGGATAGAAGGCATCGATATTGTCAACAATCAACATGCCATCATTGGTGATTATCAACAACTTGCTACTATTGCCATAAAACTTCTCAAAAATCCCAAACATCTAGTTTCAATCGGAGACAACGCCCAACAGTTGGTTAAGGACCAATATTCTTGGGCAAAACGTGCCCACACATTAAATGATATCTATGCTCAAATCACCAAAAAATAAGCCTTTTTTAACTATCATTATTCTCAATTACAATTCTGGAGATTATTTGTCAAAATGCCTCAGTAGTCTCGATAACTGTCATCACTCAACCTTCGATTACCAAATAATTATTGTCGACAATGCCTCATCCGACGATTCATTTTATAAAGCACGTCAACTTAATACCAAAAACTGTCTCTTTATTACCTCTCCAACAAATAATGGTTTTGCTTCCGGCAATAACCTTGGAATAAAACATCTTGATCCGAAAACCAAATATGTTCTATTTCTTAATCCAGACACTACTGTTAATCCAGAAACACTGGAAAGAATGATCGACTTTTTTCATTCGCACAAAAACGTAGACGCCGCAACTTGCAAAATAATATTAGCTAAAACTAATCAAATCCAACCAGAATGTCATCGCGGATTTCCAACTCCATGGCGATCATTATGCTATTTTACAGGTATTTCCAAGCTATTCCCTAAAAGTCAATTTTTTAATGGCTATTTTATGGGCAATCTTGATCTCACTAAACCTCAAAAGATCGAGGCTTGTGTTGGGGCATTTTTGATGATTAAAAAACAGGTAGGTGAAAAAATAAAATGGTGGTCAACAGACTATTTCTTTTATGGCGAGGATTTGGATATTTGTTTTCAGCTGTATCAACACCACTACCAGCTGTGGTATAACCCTTATGCTTCGATTATCCACTACCAAGGTATTTCCTCAGGGGTTCAGAAATATAGTAAAAATCGTTCCGGAGCTACCAAAGAAACAAAAATCCAAGTTGCCCTCGCCTCAACCCAAGCCATGCGTATTTTCTACCAACGAAACTACTTCAAACACTACCCAAAATTTTTACAATCCTTAGTCAATCTGGGAATTAATATACTTGAAAAAAAACGTTTAGCTCATGCTAGGAAATCACTATGAAACATATTTGCATTGATGCTCGCATGTATGGACCAAATAATACAGGTATCGGACGATATGTTCAAAATTTGCTTTGCTCTCTAACTGATCAACCTAATTTTCACAACTACCGTTTTACCCTTCTGGTCAATCCTCAACAATATAACACCATTAAAAGTGAGCTTGGGGAAAAATACAAGTACCTCACTGTTAATATCCCTCACTATTCGTTAAACGAGCAAATTAAACTGCCATTCATACTGTATCGGCTTCATCCTGACCTGGTCCATTTCCCCCATTTTAATAAACCTATTTTTTATTTCGGAAAAAGTGTTGTCACCATCCACGATTTAATCAAACACTACTCCAAAGGAAAAGACACAACTACCAAAAATATTTTCCTCTATTGGCCTAAATATTGGCTATATATCATTCTAACAAAATTAGTCATTGAACATAACGCCATTATTGTTCCCACCAATTATTGGCGTCAGCATCTTTTGACTCATTTTCAACTCAAACCGCAAAATATTATTACCACCTACGAGGCAGTGGATCCATCATTTCTCAACTCCTCACAAATAACTCAAAAAACCGAAAACTACTTACTTTACACCGGTAATCTTTATCCACATAAAAATATCGTAGTTGTTTTAAAAGCCCTTAAAAAATTACCCGATATTTCTCTTAAAATAATTTCCCAGCCGAACATTTTTTTAACTCGAACCAAATTACTTTCTAAAAAACTTGGGGTTGAAAATCAAGTAGAGTTTCTCGGTTTTGTTAATGATAACGATTTCAAAACCTTATACCATCACGCTCTCGCCTACGTCTTTCCATCTTTAATGGAGGGCTTTGGACTTCCAGGGTTGGAAGCCCAGGCTCTTGGATGTCCCGTAATCTGTTCTCATGCCAGCTGTCTTCCTGAAGTCTACGAAGACTCGGCCTTATATTTTCAGCCTAACAATAGTAACGATCTTGTTTCCAAAATAAAACAATTAAAAACATCGCCAAGTTTACGAAAAGAAATGATTGCCAAAGGGTTTTCGCAGGTTAAAAAGTATTCCTGGAAAAGTACTGCTGCCCAAACTTTATCTTACTATGAAAAAAATCTTATCCCCTAGAATCGCCATTTATTACGATTGGCTAAATCAGTGGGGTGGAGCAGAACGTCTTCTTCTGGATCTTTTGTCAATTTTTCCTAAGGCCAAACTATATACCTCAGTTCATAACCCATCCGCGACTAAGTGGATTCCAGAAAATATTCCTGTCACAGCCTCATTTTTGAATAAGATTCCCTTATTCAAAAAAAATTCAATTATTTCCGCGCTTTTTCAACCAATCGCTATTGAACAATTTCGTTTTAACCAATTTGACATCGTTATTTCATTAACGAGTATGCATGGCCAGTGTCTCTTGACCTCACCCCAAACATTACATATTTGTTATTGTCTAACTCCCAACCGTTACCTCTATCAGAAAAACTACTCATTTCTTATAAAACCTCTTATCACTTTTTACCAAAAAATAGACTATTGTTACGCTCAACGTCCCGATATATATTTGGCAATATCAAAAACAGTCCGTCACCGTATCCAAAAAAACTATCATCGATACGCCCAAATTATCAACCCTGGGGTTGATATTTCAATTTTTAAACCAGTACCAAACCCCACCAACGACTATTTTCTAACTGTATCCCGACTTGTTCCCCACAAGAATGTTGATCTAGCTATTCTTTCGTGTCTCCAAACAAAAAATCGACTTAAAATTGTCAACACCGGACCAGAGTTACCACATCTCAAAAAAATTGCCAATGACAGCCCCCTAATAGAGTTTGTTGGTACAGTTTCACAAGCAAATCTCGTCAAACTCTATCAAAATTGTCAAGCTCTCATTTGTCCTCAGCGTGAGGATTTTGGACTGGCCGCTCTTGAATCTCTTGCCTGCGGTCGACCGGTTATTGCCTTTAAAGAAGGTGGAATAGGGGAAATAGTTATTGACAATAAAAACGGCCTGCTTTTCTCTGAGCAAAGTGTTACCGCCCTAACCCAAACATTAAAAATATTTCCAAAAAATAAGTTCATTTCGCAACACTGTCGAGAACGTGCAATCCATTTTTCCAAAAATAAGTTTATGTTATCCTTTAAAAGGATTGTTCTAAATGTATGGAAAAAGTATCAACTTCCCACCACTACGTCATAATACTCTGTGGAGGTTCTGGCCCCCGACTATGGCCAATGTCTACCGCAAAAAACCCAAAACAATTTCTTAAACTATTTAATCAACACACCCTTCTCGAAAACACTATTAGCCGCTGCTTAAAACTTGTCCCATCAAAACAACTATATCTTATATCCAACCGAAAATACGCCTCAAAACTACGCCATCTTAAATGCCAGATAATACTTGAACCACAAAGACGCAACACTGCCCTAGCAATCTGTCTTGCCGCTGCAACTATCTACAAAAAAGACCCTAACGCTATTATTACCACTACCCCAGCAGATCATCACATTAGTAATAATCTTGCCTTTTCTCAAGACATCACTACCTCGGTTACCTTGGCCAATCAAGGCGCATTTGCCACTATTGGTATTAGACCAACAACAGCCAATCCCTCCTATGGTTACATTAAAAAAAGCAAAAATTCTTCTCGGGTAATTAAGTTTATTGAAAAACCTCCAAAAGAAAAGGCTAAAATATATATCCAAAACCATCAATGGCTCTGGAATTCGGGTATCTACACTTTCTCACTTTCAACCCTCAAACACTCGCTCTTTGTTCACAACCATCAGTATTACACCTTTTATACCCAACTTATAGAAAACAAAAGTACTAATCTTACCACCATTTACAACAATGCTCCCTCACTTTCATTTGAAAAGGTAATTGCCGAAAAAAGTCATAATCTAACAACAACTTTGGCTCATTTTGATTGGAACGATGTTGGAGAATGGCGATCTATATATCACGAATCTCCCAAAGATCACAATCAAATTGCATTGTTATCAAAAAATACTGACTACGTTTCCTATCAAAGTTCTCATTGTCTACTTTCTAGTGAAACCAAAAAACTTATTGGATTAGTTGGAATTAAAAACATTGCCGTCATCGACACCCCCCAAGGATTGCTTATCTGTAAACTACCACTATCGTCACATGTCAGAGATTTAGTTGCTACAATAGTAGCAGATCCCAAAAGAAAACATTTCTTTACCAATGATCACCGTTAAATCGAAGTATCTTGTTAGTCAACGTATCATTTTATTTGATATCACAAAAAGAATTATTGATATTGTTGGTTCATTAGTTCTATTACTTGTCTTTTCTCCGGTGATGATTGTTACGGCAATTCTCATCAAATTAACATCACCCGGTCCGGTTCTTTTTTCCCAAAAACGAGTCGGCAAAAATTCCCACCAGTTCTCAATGTATAAATTCCGTAGTATGTATACCGGAAACAATGACGAACGACTAAAACTTTATCCTGAATTATTAAAAAAATATAAACAAGCCGGGTGGAAATTATCTATCAAAGAAGATCCCCGAATTACACCGATAGGGAAATATCTTCGCACCCTTTCTATTGATGAAATGCCGCAATTTATCAACGTTCTCCAGGGAAACATGTCGCTTGTCGGGCCACGAGCTTACCGAGAAGAAGAACTCCAGGAATATGCTCACCGTTTTCCGCAAACTAAAAAATATATCGATGATATTCGCTCCGTCAAACCTGGTATTACGGGGTTATGGCAAACTTCAGGAAGGAATGATTTATCTTTCGAACAAAGAGCAAAACTTGACTCTCACTACATTAGAACTCGATCAATGCGGCAAGAGCTTTTAATTCTTCTCAAAACCCCCTTAAGTATGATTTCTCATTGGTAGTTTGTTACACTAATAAGATGATGGATACGATTGTTGAACAACAAGTGGCCCCTCCAAAACATAAAGTTTTAAAGGTCATTTTAAGAGTATTCCTCTATATTTTTGCAGTTTTTACCGCCATAGTAATCGTTGTCGGGGTCTTTGCGTACACTACTATTTATCTCCCCGGCCGAGAGCTCCTTTCCCAAGTTAACCAACTCAAATCAAAAGAAAGTGAAGTTAAATTAGCCCTCGCCAGTCGCGACTTGACCAAAATTAACGCCGAAATCCAATCTTTAGACGATTATCGCCAAAAAATAGACGTTTCCTATCGCAAATTATCAATTCTAGCCTCACTGCCGGTTGCCAAAGATTATTATGCAGATGGCCGTCAAGTACTTTCAATCGCGCAAGATGGAATCGACACCGCCAAAATTGTTGTCAAAGCCGTTGAACCTTACCAGGATTTTATCGGTCTTAAAGGCACTGCCACCAGTAGTGCTAAAACCACCGAAGATAGAATTTCATTTCTAACCAATACAATCGAAGGGCTTGTTCCCCAGATGGACACTATCGAAAAACAAGTTTCCAAAATACAATCCTCTCTCGATACCATTGACCCAAGCCGTTACCCCGAAGAATACCATGGTATCAAGATTCAAAGTACCTTACTCCAAGCCAAACAAACAATTGCTGAGGTAGACAAGTTTCTCAAACAAGGCCAACCAATACTGGCCAAAACTCCTTGGTTATTAGGGAAAGACGCCCCCCGTCAATACCTTCTATTATTCCAAAATGATAACGAACTACGACCAAGTGGTGGCTTTTGGACAGCCTACGGAATTTTAAAAGTGGACAATGGCAAAATCACTCCAGTTGTCTCAGATGATATTTATTCACTGGATGCTAAATTAAAAAGCACTATCCCGGCCCCTCGCCCCATCAAAGCCTATCATATTAATGTTCCCTACTGGAACATTCGCGACATGAACATCTCTCCTGACTTTCCAACAGATATCGATACCATGCTCCCATATTTTAAGAAAGTTGATTCTGACAAATTTGACGCTATCATTGCCCTCGACACTCAAGTGCTTGTCGATTTCGTAAAAGTTTTAGGTAGAGTTGGAGTTCCTGGCTGGGGAAATTTCAGTGCTGAACCTGACAAACGTTGTGATGGCTGTCCTCAAATTGTTTATCAACTAGAATATATTGCTGGAAAACCACGCAACTACATTGATCCCAACCGTAAAGGCTTTCTCGGTCCACTCATGCACTCCCTACTGGCCAACGCGATGGGTTCACCCAAGGAAAAAATTGGTCCTATCGCCGAAAACTTACTCAACAATATTTATGAAAAACACATGTTATTTTGGTTTGCTGACAAAGACGTTCAAACCGCCGCTCTCAATGCCAATATTGCCGGAGCCATTACTCAAACCGATAAAAATACTGATTATTTTCATCTTAATGACGCTAATATGGCGAGTGCCAAAAGTAACTTGTTTATTACTCAAAAAATTAAACACGAAATTATCGTCAATAATGGGAAAGTAGAACATAAAGTTACGGTTACTTATACCAACCCCACACCCGCTTCAAATTGTAACCTGGAAAAAGGTGACTTATGTCTCAACGCCCCTCAATATCGTGATTGGTTCCGTTTTTATGTTCCTCAAGGAAGCCAGATGATTAAAATGACTGGTTCCGAAGTTGATCCCGTTCAATACGAAGAGCTTGGAAAACAAGTCTTTGAAGGATTTTATGGTAATAAATACCCCCTTTACGCGTTATCAAGTACTAAAACCTCAATTGAATACATCTCCTCGGTTCCTCCAAGTTCAAACTATACTTTACTTCTCCAGAAACAACCCGGGACTAAACCGGTGCCGTACGAACTTTGGGTTAATGGCCAGAAATACGAAACCTTCAGTTGGACAACCGACAAAATAATCAAATTGTCATTGTAATGCCCTCTTACTCCAACACCCAAGGACTTGTCATTAATAAACGTACCTATCAGGACAACGATCTGGTGATTACCATGCTTACTCAAAATTTAGGGAAAATAGTCGTCAAGGCTGTTGGTGCCAAAAACATTAAAAGTAGCCGACTTTCTACCCTTCAATTGGGAAACATTATCAGGTGCTCAATTTACGAAAAAAACGGTCAATACTGGCTTTCGGAATCACTCACTGTCAGTTCCTTTTTAACTCATCGAAAAAGCCTTACCCAACACAATCTTCTTTTCTATTTTCTTGAGCTTATTAACCAGCTGGTAGCCGAAAACCAAGATACTCCGGGAATATATAACTTGTCTACCAACATTGTTAACGCTATTAATGAAGATAACGTTAAAAGTTATATTGGCAATGAGATAGCGCTTATAAAATTGTTAGGTTTTGGAATTCCCGCCGAAATTCAACTATATTACTCTCAAGCAAATTACAAATCATGCCAAAAATATATTAAAAATTTCCTTGAATCAATTATTGAAAAAAAACTTGAAAGCAATCGACTCTTTCGTTAGCTAGATATAGTATAATAACCTCAGTAGTTATTGAGAGGGGATTGGCTCCCAGGAGACTACTTAGATAAGAAGTAATAGAGGTGGAACCACGGTGTAACCATCGTCCTCTAATGAGTTATTATTAATTCATTAAGGACCATATGCCAGAAACTAACCAAAATGACCTTGTTAGCAAAATAGTTGCTTTGTGTAAACGGCGCGGAATCATTTTTCAAAATTCAGAAATTTATGGTGGTATTCAAGGTTTTTACGATTACGGTCCGGTCGGGTCTTTAATGAAAATGAACTGGAAAAATCTCTGGTGGCGTGACAATGTTACCCGAAGGCGCGATGTAGTCGGTATTGATGGAACAATTATTACCCATCCAAAAGTTTGGGAAGCATCTGGTCACATAAAAAACTTTGCCGATGCTTTAGTCGAATGTAAATCGTGCCACAAGCGTTTTCGTCCCGATTTAATTGACAATGCTACTAAATGTCCGGAGTGTGGTGGCCAATTTACGCCAGCTCGAAAATATAATATTCTGTTCCATACTGAAATCGGAGTTATTGAAGGTGAAAAAATGCCTGCTTATTTGCGAGGAGAAGCTTGTCAAACCATTTATCTTGATTTCAAAAACATTGTTGACTCAACCAGAGTAAAAATACCTTTTGGTGTTGCCCAAATAGGAAAGGCTTTCAGAAACGAAATTACTCCAAAAAATTTTTTATACCGCACCCGTGAATTCGAGCAGTGGGATATTCAATACTTTGTTCATCCGTCCGAAATGGATAAATGGTACGAGTATTGGAAGCAAAATCGAATGGACTGGTATCAAAAATTATTTAATAATACAAAAAATCTTCGTTTCCGACAGCATGCTTCTGACGAACTAGCATTTTATGCCAAAAAGGCTTTTGATATCGAATACCAAGCACCTTGGGGTTGGGCCGAAATGGAAGGAATTCATTGGCGATCTGATTATGACCTTACTCAACACAGTAAATTTAGCGGTCAGGACCTTTCATACAATGATCCAGTCACCCACGAAAAATACCTTCCTTGGATTACCGAAACATCCGGTGGCGCTGATCGTAGTTTTTTCTTCATGCTCCTCGATGCCTACCACGAAGATATTTTAGAGAATGGGGAAACTCGTGTTTGGCTACAAGTCAAACCATCTATCGCCGCCTATAAAATGTGTATTATTCCTTTGGCAGCAAATAAACCTGAACTTGTCGCCAAAGCCGAAACAATATATCAGACACTAAATGCCAAATATTCCATCGATTGGGATGATTCCAGTAATATTGGTAAAAAATATCGCCGCGCAGATGAAATTGGGACTCCTTGGTGTCTAGTTGTTGATTACCAATCACTCGACGACGATACCGTGACCATTCGAGACCGTGATACCATGAAACAAATAAGGGTTAACATAGGCGATATTTCTTCATGGCTGGAAAAGCAACTTCAAAGCGTCTAAAATCTAAACATGAAAACAAAAATTGCACTATTATTTGGCGTCATTCTTTTATTATCAAGTTGCGGCAAAACCTCGCCAACTCCAGTTGCTCAGAGTAAACCAACTTCCACTGATCAGACTGCGTTTAATTTTAGCCCTTCTGAAAAACCAACCTTATCACTTATTCCTCGTGCAGACGGTCATTTGTTAACAATGAAAATTGACAATATTCCCAGCAAATTAGTATCCCTCGAATACGAACTTGTCTACACTGCTTCAGACAATGGTAACGATATTGAAAAAGGACTTGGAGACACGGTTAAACTTAATAATGAACCGTCACTTACCCGAGATTTATTATTAGGGACTGCATCATGTACCAGCGGCTGTAAATACAAATACGATAACAATGTTAACAGTGGCACCGTCACCCTAACGTTTATGACCGCAGACAATCAAGTTAACACTTTTGATGCTCCATTTACACTCGATTCCGGCGCTGACATCAAAAAAACTGGTGGCATGTTTTTAAAAGACAATTCCATGGGTTTTAAAGGCAAACCGATTTCATCAGCGGACTATTATGTACTTGTTAAAAATTATCTAGGTGGATTCTCAGTATTTAGTAGTGGCAACGGTAAGGGGACAGTTACCGAAAACACCCCATCCAGTTTAACCAAAAAAGACAAAACTACGCTCACTGGTGATTATTTACCATAAATGGAACCGGTTTATCATCAACCAGTATTAGCTCAAGAAATTATCACCTTTTTCCAACCCGGTCCTAATAACATCTATATTGATGCAACGCTTGGCAATGGGGGGCACACCCTTGAATTACTCAAGCACGGTGCAAAAGTCTATGGTATTGATCAAGACCCCCAAAACCTGACCATCGCCACCAGTCGAATACGTGCAAATAATGTAAGTAAAAATTTTATTGGGATTAATGATAATTTTGCCAATTTAGAAAAAATTATCAGTTCCAACAACATTAAATGTATAAGCGGAATATTATTTGATCTTGGTCTAAGTTCAAATCAACTCAAATCCGCCACTCGAGGTTTTTCCTTCAATGACTCAACCTCGCTTGACATGAGACTTGATCCAACCGTCCAAACACTGACGGCAAAAGAAATCATTAATACATATTCCGCAGCCGAACTTTTTAATATATTTTCCAAATATGCTCAAGAAAAATATAGCCGAGAGATAGCCGATAATATAACAACAGTCCGCAAAAGTCACCCTTTTGAGACAAGTATTCAACTTGCCGACTATATAAAAGAGTTTTATCGTCAAAAACACCAATCCGTACACCTTCATCCGGCCACAAAAATACTAATGGCCCTCCGTATTGCCACCAATAATGAATATCAAAATGTAACCACCGCCTTAAACAGCTGCTTAAAATTACATCAAACAAAAATTGCTCTGATTACATTTCACTCAGGAGAAGACCGACTCGTCAAACAGTTTATTAATCAAAATAAGCAATCATTTAGTCAGTTTTCTACACGACCAATTAAGCCCAGTTCATCTGAAATTCGACAAAATCACCTGTCCCGCTCCAGTCTCCTTCGAACTTTCACGCTAAAATAAAGTATGAAACGGTCTGTATTGAGCAGTTTAGTCTTGGTCACTATTATTACCATAATCATCCAAATCGTGATTTCACTTTATTACTCAAATCAAATTTTAACTATAAATAGTCAATTTAGCCAGCTTCGCAAACAATCGCTTGAAATTAACCGCCAGGTTGAAAAACTTCAATCTCAACTTTCTGATTTGCAATCAATTCATCATTTACTCTTAGCTACCCCTTCAGCCACTCTTGTTCCCATTACCAAGTCCATAAATCTATCTCCATGAACAAGACGCGTCTAGCCACCCTTACTTTTGCCATCATTTTCGCCTTTATAGTCATTATTTCCCGATTGTTTTACTGGCAAATAATAAAGTCTGGCGAACTAAGAAAAGATTCGTTACTCCAAAGTTATAAAATTGAAGTCATCAACCCCCCACGAGGATCAATTCTAGCATCTGACAACTTTCCCTTGGCCCAAAACCAAACTTTTTACCAGCTCTCTATTTACAAGCCAAATCTAAATAAACCTATATCAGATGTTTTTAACATTATCAACAACATCAAGCCGACATTTATAACTAACAATCAATCCATGGTCAACCGTCTCACCAACGATAGTAATCTTAAGTGGTATACATTTCCAGATTACTTTTCATACGAAGATAGCCAACAGCTAAATCTTCCGGGACTGACATTTACCTCAATTACTCAACGTTATTACCCCGAAAATGACTTAGCTAAAAGCATTATTGGTGGATTAGAACGCTATTACAATAAACAACTTGTCGGAAAAGCTGGTTTTTTTCGATTATCCAAAGATGCCCTTGGCAACGCCTTACTGCTTAATAGTAACTGGCAAACTCAAGCCGTCCCTGGTCAAGATCTTCATTTATACCTAAACCGACCGCTTCAATACCTAACTGAAACCATTCTTAAGGATGGTGTTACCAAATTTCAGGCAGATTCAGGCTCAATTACCATTATGGATCCCAAAACAGGTGGTATTCTGGCCATGTCCAGTTTTTCGGCCACCAGTTCTGCAACACCAAGCGCCGAGGCTGACCCTATTATTACTAGGTTATTCGAACCAGGTTCCATATTTAAACCATTAGTTATGGCTGCAGCCCTTGATACCCACGTCATTGATATCAACTATACTTGTCCCCGATGTGCTGCGCCGTTACCTATTGGCCAGTACACAATTACCAATTGGAACAACGAACTTCATCCCAACACCAACTTAGCCGATATTATTAAAAATTCGGATAATATCGGAATGAGTAATATTATCGCCGTCTTGGGCCAAGATAAATTTTTATCATACTACAAACGATTAGGACTTAATCAAAAATCAGGCATAGATCTTGTAGGCGAGGCTAAACCGGTTCTCAAAAAAAACTGGAGTCCTATTGACCTTGCCACCGCCTCATTTGGACAGGGGATTGCCATCACTCAGTTACAAATGTTAACTGCCTTCACCACACTTGCTGATGATGGTTACCTCATTAAACCCAAAATGGTCGATGATTCAAGACCTATAAATAAAATTAAAATCTATGACTCAACTACCGTTCGCGAGATCAAAAATATTCTTAAATACGCCGTAAATAATGGAGTTGTTGCCAAATTTAAACCAATTGATATGGAAGTATGTGCCAAATCAGGGACAGCTCAAATTCCCCTTAATGGCACCTACAGTCCTGATAACACCATTGCCTCATATATTGGCTTTTCACCTTGTGATAACCCCAAATTTTCCATGATAGTCACCATCGATAACCCTCGGACATCTCCTTGGGGATCGAGTACCGCTGCTCCAATTTGGTACGATCTTGCCCAAAAGATTTCCAATTCACCGCTCTAAAGTCTATAATGCACATATCCCGTATGTTTCAAAAAGCTAAAAACTACCTTTGGCACCTCCCAAAAAGTTATCTTATGGCTGCACGATACGGCTTTCCTTCAAAAAAACTAACGTTAATTGGGATAACGGGTACCGACGGCAAGACTACCACCTGCAATCTTATCTACGAAGTTCTAAATAATAGTAAATATAAAGTCGGGTT
Source organism: bacterium (assembly GCA_021817905.1). GTDB lineage: Bacteria > Patescibacteriota > Microgenomatia > UBA12405 > UBA12405 > JAMCSD01. Next base: position 13,218 of record JAKAFM010000005.1, read on the forward strand.
ACTATCAACCATAGGGGCAAAAATAGGAGATAAATTGCTTCCAATTCCTCCCCACATGACCTCTCCCGACCCATCATTAATTCAATCGATATTTCGCCAAATGGTTGATCAAAAAATTACTCACGTGATTGTCGAGGTTACCGCCCACGCCCTTGACCAGTTCCGATTCGCCGGTTGTCACTTTACTATTGCCGGCATTACCAACACCTCTCACGAACACCTCGATTATTTTCACGACATGACAAAGTATATTGAAACTAAAGGTAAACTTCTCGCCTCCTCAGATATCTCTATACTCAACCGTGACGATGAATCTTTCTTACAACTTTCCAAACAATGCTCATCCACCCCCATTACCTATAGCCAAAAACAATCGGCTGATTTTTCCATCACTAATATCAAAGTAGCCGACAACCTAAGTTTTTCTGTAAACAAAATACCATTCAAAACCAATAGTAATTATCTATACCAAGTCAACAATATCACCTTGGCCTACATTATTTGCCAAAAGCTAGGTTCTAAAGATAAAGTATTCAAAGAAACAATAGCCAATTTTCCCTTTATGAAAGGAAGACGCGAAACAGTCGATAACGATTTTAACATCAATGCTTTGATTGATTTTGCTCATACCCCTCAAGCCCTTGAACAAACGCTTATCTCTTTAAAACGAAATCACCCGCACGGAAAATTAATAGTAATTTTTGGAGCTACCGGTGGACGCGACCAAACAAAGAGACCTCTCATGGGTAAAGTTGTTTCTGACTATGCAGATGTTGCTTATATTACTGCCGATGATACCAGGAATGAATCTGTCTCTGACATAAACCAACAAATTATCGCCGGCATTAACCAACAAAGAGTTGATTCCAAAAAATTCCGATATTTTGATATCCCCAACCGTCAAGACGCCTTTAACCAAGCCATTCAGCTAGCCCAAGACGGTGATACTGTTATCGCCTGCGGTAAAGGGCACGAAACTACCATTTTACATGGCACCACTGAATATCCATGGTCTGAACGGTTAGCTTTCACTACCGCCTTTAAACTCAAAAAATAATATGCCTACCTTCAATCATCAACTTCACAACTCATTAGAAAATTCCTATGCACAAGGATATTTACCCCAGCGCAATCATTCAGGACTTTTCTATCTGAGTACATCGTGTCGATCAAATTTAAAAAACAGCACACTATCATCAGAAAATAAACGCATTTTAAACACTACCGCTTCCTACACTTTCAAAAAAATTGCTCTCAAAGACTTTAGCTACACTATTGATATTCAGAAAAAAATATATGGCTGGATTAAGGAATTAGGATGGGATTTTCCGATAGCTTCAGTAAAAAATATATTTACCAATCATATTTTTAACAAGCTATACATATGGTCAGACCAACAACAAGTTATCGGTTACGCCATCTGTCTATTCACCTCAGAAATTAGCCACATCGCCTATGTTTTCTACAATCCTGAGTATGCCCGACGAAATCTCCCCATCAGAATGGTTCTTGAAGTTATTATCGATAGTCAATCAAGCGGATTAAACTTCTGTTATTTAGGACAGTTTACGCCAAACAATGGTTATTACAAACGCAACATGCCTGGTTTTGAATATTTTCATAATAACCAGTGGGTAACATTTAATAAAAATATATAAAAATTTTGCTACTTTAAACTTAATTATGCATATTCATATTTTAGGAATTGCTGGAGTCATGACCGCCCCGCTAGCCGTTGAATTACAACGGCTTGGATATACCATTACTGGCACGGATCAAAAAAACATCTACCCGCCAATTAGCACCTTATTAGACGATGCCAAAATTAAAATAAATGACACGCCCATCACTTCAGACATTAATCTGGCAATTATTGGCTCATCATTTAAATCATTTGAACAATGTCGGTATGAATTCGAACAAATTAAAGCGCTTAAGATTCCTTACATTTCCGCAACTCAATATTTAGCCAACCATCTAATTAAAAAAAATTCCATACTTGTGGCTGGATCGTTTGGAAAAACTACTATTTCAGCCTTGATTGTCTGGATTCTTAAAACAAACAACAGTAATCCAAACTATTTTTTTGGAGGTAAAACTATCGAATCCATTCCTTCACTAAAAATTACCGAATCGGATTGGTCAGTAACTGAAGCCGACGAGTCCATCAATGGACTTGATACTATGGCCAAATTTTTATATTACCCATCCAAATATGTCGTTCTAACCTCAGCCTCATGGGAACATCGCGAATCATACCCTTCTAAAAAAGATAATCTTAATGCCTTTAAAAAACTAATTACTCAAATACCAACTGATGGGGCTCTCATTTATAATCCTCATGATTCTACTATTAAAAAAATTTTGTCGTCATGTACAGCCAAAATTATTCCTTACAACGAATCAATACGCTATCAAACCCCATTAATTGGAGAATTTAACCAACAAAATGTTCAAGCAGCCGCTACTTTGGCTCAAGTACTAAACATTAGTCCCGATGATATCTCCCGAGCTATTAGTAGCTTTCATGGCATTAAGCGTCGTCTGGAAATAATTAAAAAAGTTAATAACACCTATTTTATCGATGACTTTGCTCAATCAGCAGACAGAATTACGCAAGTAATAACTACTCTTCACACCACCTTTCCCCATCATACGCTCAAAGTTTTCTTTGAACCTCATGCCTCATTTCTACAATACAAAGCAAGTTTAAATGATTTTAAATCAGCTTTTAAGGAAGTTGACGACATCGTATTATCAACACTTAAATTTAATAGTAATCAAGACAAAGCGACCAGAGTTACTGCCAAAGATTTTGTCGAAATTATCGGCCCAAAATTACACTACCAACCAACACTTACCGAAACAATTGACTATTATCAACATAACTTAAGTGATAACACCGTTCTTATTCATTTCAGTTCCGGTGGACTTTCAGGACTTAATACTCTAAACCAAATCATTACTAATTATGAATCAAAAGTCTAATTGCGTATGTCGAAATATATAATCCATGGCGGGAAACCATTAAACGGTGAAGTTTCTATCCGAGGCGCCAAAAATGCCTCCTGGAAAGAACTTATTATCTCTATGCTTACCCACCATCCGGTTCAAATCACCAATATCCCTCAAATATCTGATGTTAAGATAGCTGAAAGCATCGCCAAAAGTCTTGGAAGTATTATTACCAAGACAGGGGAGCATAGTTTAGAGATAATAACCCCAAATATCACTAATTCAATCATTCCCCATGGTACCGGAGAAAAATCTCGTTCATCGTTTATGTTCGCCGCACCATTACTAATCCGAACCGGCAAAGCCATCATTCCGCTTCCCGGGGGAGACAAGCTTGGTGCCCGACCGCTCGACCGACTTTTTGAATGTTTTGCCCAAATGAACATTCACACCGAATTTGTTAACGACACTATAGTCTTTACTTCCGACAAAATCACTCCCACAACATATACCTTTACTAAACCATCCCATACCGTTACTGAAGTCATTCTTATGACTGCCTGCATGGTTGATGGTCAAACCATCCTCAATAACGCTGCCCGCGAGCCAGAAATAGACGATGAAATTGAAATGCTAAATTCTATGGGTGCCAAAATTAGACGTAACCCTGACAATCTCTCCCAGATTATTATTACCGGCGTTCCTTGGCTCTCTGGCACCAAACATCAAGTTATTGCAGACCGCAACGAGGCCATAACTTTTGCAGTCGCCGCCCTTGCCACTCAAGGAACTGTAAATATTCTTCGTATTGACCCTGCAATAATTAAGAAATTTCTCGATACTATTGAAATAATGGGCGCTAAAGTAGAAACGGGTAAAGACGAAGTCACCATCGCTTGGACAAAAAAACTCACTGCCGTTAACATTGAAACTGAACCAGAGCCTGGCTTTATGACTGATTGGCAAGCAATTTTTTCAGTACTCTTAACCCAGGCTAGAGGTTGCAGCACTGTCATCGAAAGAATTTTTCCTTCCCGTTTTCAACAGGTGGAAATACTTGAACAAATGGGTGCCAAAATAAAATATTTTAACCCCAAAATCAAAGATCCCGAAAACTACTATCACTTTAATGCAGATTCTGATCGTCCTGAATATTTCCACGGAATCAAAATATATGGACCAACTCAACTTTTCCCCTTTAACGGAACGATCAATGACCTTCGCTCCGGAGCCAGCACCACCGTCGCCGCCCTCGTTGCCCAAGGTAAGTCAGTTATCAATAAAGTCGAATATATTGAGCGGGGCTATGAAAAACTTGCCGAACGGCTGGTCGCCTTAGGAGCCGATATCGAATACATTAAGATTTAATGTATACTAAATACATCAAATGACACATTTATACTTAGGCCTGTTACTGTTCTCTTTTTTATTAACCAGCGTCCTTGTCATCCCTTTTATCAACTTGCTTTATAAACTTAAATTTCAACGACAGAAGCAAACTACCCTCGACTTTCAGAATGCTCGAACACCAATTTTTGACAAATTTCATGGTCATAAAGCCGGAACTCCGGTCGGTGGAGGACTACTCATCATCAGTTCGGTTTGCATTCTTTTTGCCCTTATTTTTCCAACTTTACATTTAAGTAATATTTTTATTAGTCGGAACTATGATATCGGCAAGGAACTAACCGTCATCTTTTTTACATTTATTAGCTTTGCTATTCTTGGTTTGTATGACGATATTCTTAAATTCTTTGGGTTTAAAAAATCAGGATTCTTTGGACTCAGATTACGTCACAAATTTTTGCTTCAAATTCTTCTTGCCACAATCTCTGCATCTCTAATTTACTTTAATTTGGGTATTAATTTTATTTATATTCCATTTCTCGGTCCAATTAAGTTAGGACTTTTTTATCTCCCCATAGCCATAGGATTAATTGTCGGATTTGCAAATTTTTTTAACATTACCGACGGACTTGATGGTCTCTCTTCGGGTCTTCTTATGATTGCTCTTTTTTCGTTTTGGTTTCTATCCAACACCTCACTTGATACCCCAATATCAGTTTTTCTTGCTCTCTGGATCGGTGCTCTTATTGCCTTTCTCTATTTTAATATTTACCCTGCCCGTATCTGGCTAGGAGACGTTGGGGCCTTGTCTTTTGGTGCCACATTTGCGGTAATCGCACTATTATTAGGCAAAATTATTCCATTTTTTATTGTTGGTTCTCCCTTCATAATTGAAGGCTTAAGCAGTGCCATTCAGATGGCATCCAAAAAAATATATAAGAAAAAAGTCTTTCCCGCCGCCCCGCTCCACCTAACCCTCCAGCAACTTGGATGGGAAGAGCCAAAAATAGTTATGCGTGCCTGGTTGGCCGCCATTATTTTAGCTGTCTTTAGCATATGGCTCGGACTGAACTAATAATTGCCTTCAAAAATGAGATCAATAAATACCTTGGTCTGCCGTATTTCAAAAACGCCGGTAAATATAAAAATCATGGCAGTAACGCCTATGTCGGGAAAGGAGATGCCAAAGAAATTGCGCTAGCCACCATCGAATTAGCCAATAAGGAAAATATAAAACTACTCGATCTTTCAACCAAACAAATCTACAATTTCCAAAAAAAGCACCACCTTGGTATTGATTGCTCCGGTCTTGCTTGCCATTTATTAACGTACTATGGCTCTTTAATCAACAAGAAGGTAATATTAAATCCGCGAAATACATCCGCCGACATGCTAACCTCTCCGCCACTTAGCTCTAGAATTGACCCTGAACTAATTGAAAGCGGTGACCTGGTCCGTCAAAAAAACGGCGCCCATGTAGTCATAATAATTGACAAACATAAAGATACTATTACCTACGTAGATAGTAGTTTCGCCAACAGGGGAGTGAAGCAAGGCGCAATCAAATATCCCGATCCCGAATTCTTTAAAGACGGTGTTTTTAGACTTAATCAGCTTATTTAGTTTCCACTAATTCACGATAAGTCAAAGGTTCAATTGATGTAATTTCCACCTCAGTTCCACATTCCTGACATTCAACAATATCACCTACCTCAAGCTTCTCAGGATGATTAATTACTGCCTCACAATCAGGACAAATAATCTTGTTTTGGATATCAGTCATATATATAGGTTAAAATATAATCAATGTTAATCCAGCTATGATTATAACCCCGCTACTTAAAATTAATAACATTTATCTCAAACGTGAAGATCAAAATCCCACGGGCTCAGCCAAAGACCGTGCCCTATCAGTCCAAATTAGGAAATTAGAAGAAAAGGGGATAAAAGATGCAGTTATTTCTTCAACCGGTAATGCCGCTATTTCCGCCCAATATTATTGCAAGCAAGCTAAAATAAAACTAACCATTTTTGTCTCACCCCAAATAAACAAGGAAAAATGCCGGTTACTTTCTGGCTCCACTCTAATCTTTGATCCCAATCCTATCAAAGCTGCTTTTCAGTTTGCCAAAAAAAACAACCTTCCCTACCTTCGCCAATCAACTGATCCAAATGCCATTCTTGGCTACCAACAAATTGGTCGCGAGCTACTCGATCAACTACCTACATTAAGCAGCATTTTTATTCCTACTGCCAGTGGTTCAACACTTCTTGGTATTAGTCAAACACTTCCCTCAACAGTCAAGATTTTTGCCGTCCAACCTGCCAATTACCACCCTATTGCCAGCTATTTTGATCAAAATTTTACCACCGAACCAGATTCTATTACCGATGCTTTGTCGGTCAAATTATTACCTCTCAAACACCAAGTTATTGCTGCTATTAACCATTCCCATGGCTCAGCCCTCATTGTCCAAAATCAAGATACAATTACTGCTCAGGAATTCCTCCAAAACCACCAAATAATCACTTCAAATGAAGGGGCTTTAGCACTTGCTGGTTACAACAAAGCCAATCTTCTACAGTATGATATCGGTAACTCACCGGTAATTTTATTAACGGGAGCCAAACGATGACTCAAAAAATTGTGTATTTTCTACTGGTTGTAGACGACAATCTTGATTTTACACCGCCGGGTTCATTTCCAAATTTCAATCGACTAAGACTTAGCGACTTTAAATTAAACATTCCTCACAACAGTGGTCGCTTGCTTGAACAGCCCTCAGTAACTGCGGCTATTAATCATGTTGCCAACACCAATAAGGTTGCCATCATCCCATTTAAACCAAGTGCAAAAATCGAAAGACTCTGTCAAAAATATCATTGGCTCTATATCGCCAATCCCGCTAAAATTAACCGACTACTTGAGGATAAAGTGCACTTTACTCAAATTGCTGCCGCATTACATCTTCCTATTATTCCCAACTACACTACCCCACTTAATAGCCAAGCCATTACCGAAAGTCAAAAGCGCTTCGAGACAACTCAACTCGTAATCCAGACTCATTTCGGTTGGGCCGGTCAATCCACCTTTCAAACGACCGATAATTCAATTATCAACACACTTATCCCTGAAGGAACCATGGTCAAAATTATGCCGAAATTATCAGGATACACCCTACTAAATAATTGTTGTATTTATAATCACCAATTATTGCAGAGTCCTCCAGCACTCCAGTTCACAGGCATCCCTCTATTGTGTTCAAACCCGTTTACCACAGTTGGCCGTCAATGGCCGTCCTCAGCACCTGAAAACATACTGGATCAAATAAAAACCATTACGAATAAACTTGGTAATTACCTTGATCAACAATTTCACTATCGCGGTTTTTTTGGACTTGATTTCTTTATTACCGTTAATAACCAAGTTTACTTGATGGAATGCAACCCTCGACTTACAGCATCATACGCTTTCTACACCCAACTTGAACTCAAGGCTGGTCTCATTCCCTTGTTTTATCTTCATCTTGATGAATTTACTCAAGAACATAACTATCGTCATCTCCAGGATCGATTTCACACCCCACTTTCTGGAACCGAAATAACTCCCAAAGACACTTCCGGTGCTACCATTAAAAAAATACACTTCGATTACCCTCTAACTACTAACCCTCATGAAATCACCCTTCCACATCTCTAATCTGCTCGTATTGGTCTACAGCTTAATTATTATTAGTCTTATTTTTTTGGGAAGTTCCAGCCTTGCCGAAGCACAATCAAGTTTTGGTGATCACTATTTTTTTATCAAAAAACAATTACTTTGGGTTAGTCTTGGTACCTTGACCCTCTTTATCACCACCAAAATCAAAACGAATTGGCTTAAAAAAAGCGCCTCCATAATCTATTTTGGTTCACTGATACTGCTCGCCATAGTCTTAATTCCCGGACTCAGCACCACAATCCTTGGAGCTAGACGATGGCTATCACTTGGTTTTTTCGCTCTACAGCCAACTGAAATATATAAGTTAGCCGCTGTTATCTACTTTTCTTACCTAATTACTAATCCCAACAAAAATAGTTTAAAAAATATTCTCATAACACTTATTATTCCATTGGTTCTCATCCTTCTTCAGCCAAACATGAGTGCCATAGTCCTCATTACTGCCATTGTTTTTTCTCTTTATTATTTAGGCAACGGCAATATTTTTCACCTCGTCAGCTTAACTTCCGTTTTTGCCTGTTTAGGTATTCTTTTAATTGTCATTTCTCCCTATCGCCATGCCCGCCTTCAAACACTACTCTCACCACATGATAATAATAATCAAGCCAATTATCACACCAACCAAATCGTTCTCAGTTTAGCCTCCGGTGGTTTTTTCGGTAAAGGCTTAGGAAACTCGAACCATAAATATCAATACCTTCCTGAGTTAGCTACTGACTCCATTTTAGCTATTATCGGTGAAGAATTAGGATTTGTCGGTTTAATTCTGATACTTTTTCTTTATTACTATCTAGTAACTTCAATTTTTAAAATCAGCAAAATTGCCACTGAACCTTTTGATCAGTTATTAACAGCCGGGGTTGGCTTATGGATTACAATTCAAACAATAATTAACGCCGCCTCAATAGCCGTACTCGTTCCTTTGACCGGCGTCCCGTTGCCATTTATTTCCTATGGAGGCTCGTCACTTCTGACCCTTTTTGCCGCTATCGGTCTGGTGGTCAATATTCAAATGAAGTATACTCATGCAGATGATAACCAAGACCATCATCATCACCGGCAGCCATCACACCCCAGCCATAGAACTCATCAACCAACTAAAAAATGATTCTTACCATTGGCAGATTAACTATATCGGTGATGTTTTTAAATCCGAAACCCACCTTACCAACACGATAATTCCCGACCACGAGATAAACTTTTATCAACTTACTAGCGGCAAATTTCACCGTCGCTGGCTTCCAGATACTATTCGGGGAATTCCCAAAACACTTGCTGCCCTCATTTCCTCGTTTAAACTTGTTTCCACTATTAAGCCAGATATTATTATCTCTTTTGGCGGTTATGTTTCAGTTCCGATTATAATCGCTGGCTCACTTCTAAAGATCCCCACCATTACGCATGAACAAACACTGACTAACAGTCTTTCAACCAAAATTAATAGCCTATTTGCCACTAAAGTTGCCCTCTCATTTGAAGAGCCAAATCAAATTAAACAATTGCCATCTAAAAAAGTCGTCGTAACTGGCAATCTTCTCCGTTCTGATATTTTTAAAATTGCTTCCTCTAAATATCGCCACTTAGAATCAACTATAAAAAAATATCCTCTCATCTATATTACTGGTGGAGCCCAAGGTTCGTCCGCAATTAATCAAACAATCACAAAAATAATTCCATCATTATCAGCTAAATATACCATCATTCACCACTGTGGCAAACTTGAATACGATCTCATCAAATCACAGCTAACCTCTATGTCTCATTATATTCCTACTGACTATGTCGGACTTGATGATATCGGTTGGGTTCTTCATAATGCTGATATTGTAATTAGTCGTTCAGGAGTCAATACTTGTCAGGAAATAGTCGCACTTCACAAAAAATCCATTCTTATTCCACTTCCATTTTCCCAACAAAACGAACAACTATTGAACGCTCAATGGGTCAAAAAATGGTTACCAAAAACAACAATTATCATCGACCAAAACCAACTATCGGCCAACACCCTTCTTGAATCGATAGACCAACTGGCCAAAACAAAATCCATACACCCACCTAAAACAGCCATTGCCAACAACTTAGTTCTTAAACTGATTCATGAACTTATATAAAGTGTTAGTAGGTATCGGCATTTTTGTTATTAGTATTGGAATTGTCTGGCAGCTAAACAATACAAATACTCCTTCCACTCCAAACAGTCTAACTTTTGACCAAAAACTTAAATATGCCCTATCTGTATCAAAAATCAACCTTGCCGGTAATCCTGATTGTAACTATCTCCTTAACCTCTGCCACCTTACCATCAATGACAACTCACACCATGTGATTGCTCTCATAACCACTCAAACTGACCCACTCTATCAAGTTTCATCTTTGCAACAAATTTTAAAAATCGCTACAATAAAACATAAACATGCTGATTTTATCGATTTAAGCAGTCCTCGTCCCTATGCAACACTCAAAGATAATTAATGGTATAGATATTGGATCAAGTAAAGTTACCACTATCATTGGTCAATATTTTGAGACTGAAGACCGTTTTAATATTATTGCCGTGGCCTCATCTCCAGCTTTAGGGTTTCGTAAAAGTCAAATTATTAACCTTGAACAGGCCATTGACACCATTACTAAAAGTGTTGAATCAGCCGAACGTATGGCTGGTATGCAAATAAAAGAAGCTCATATTTCTTTAGCTGCCGCCCATATTCAATCACTAAACTCTAAAGGTGTAGTTGCCGTTAGCAACCCAAAAGGTGAAATTGTCGCCAACGATGTTGATCGTGTTATCGAAGCCGCTAAAGCTATCACTCTTCCATCAGGGAAAGAAATTATTCATATTATCCCCCGAGTTTTTACAGTTGACGGTCAAGAAGGAGTGGTCGACCCTATCGGTATGAATGGAGTTCGACTCGAAGTCGAAACCAACATTATCGTTGCCTCCGCTCCGGCTTTACGTAATTTGGAAAAATGTTTAAATGAGGTTGGGGTCAATCCACAATCATTGGTTTATGCCGGACTTTCAACTGCTACCATCGCTTTAACTGACACCGAAAAAGAACTCGGAGTAGCCCTTATCGATATCGGAGGAACGACTACTTCAATCACCATTTTTAATGAATCATCGCCGTGCTATGCTGCCGTATTACCAGTCGGTGCTACCAATGTTACTAACGACTTAGCCATTGGTCTAAGATTCTCCCTCGATGATGCCGAAAAAATAAAACTTAAATTAACAAAATTTTTAGAAAACAAAAACTATGAAGACGAGATAGATCTTTCACACTTCGGTATCGAATCTGATCAACGGAAATTATCCCTCCAAACCGCCGTCAATGGAATTATAAAACCTCGACTTGAGGAAATATTTTCCCTAATTGATCAAGAAATTGATAATAGTGGTTACAAATCATTAATACCTGCCGGAATTGTTATGACCGGCGGTGGTGCTTTAACCATCATGGCCAAAGAAGTCTGCAGTAACACTATCCCGCTACCTTTAAGAATTGCCATCCCTCCAAAAATTGGTGGACTGGTTGATGAAATACTCAATCCTGCATTCACTAGCTCTGTTGGTCTATTAATGTACGGTTTCAATCAAGAAAAAAAAGGGAAAACCACTTCTTCAAGTCATAAATCTAAAGCAAAAGTTTCTGTTGGATCACTGTTTGGACGATTTAAAGATTTAATTGAGCCATTGCTACCATGATAAGTAGCAATCTCTCTTAAATACTATGGCACTCATCAAAACGCTGGCCGGTCAGTTCGCTAAAATAAAAGTCGTCGGAGTCGGAGGTGGTGGCAATAATGCCGTCAATTCCATGATAGCTGAGGGTGGTATTAATGGCGTTGACTTTGTCGCTATTAACACCGATTCTCAAGCACTGCTCAACTCCCAAGCTTCAATCAAAATCCAAATCGGTGAAAAATTAACCAAAGGTCTTGGTGCTGGATCAAATCCTCAAATAGGTCAAAAGGCTGCCGAGGAATCTCACGACAAAATTAAAGAAATACTTGAAGGTACCGACATGTTATTTATCACCGGCGGAATGGGCGGTGGAACCTGCACTGGAGCCGCACCCATCATTGCTTCAATTGCCAAAAAAGAATTGGGGATTCTAACTATTGCTGTTGTTACCAAGCCATTTTTATTCGAAGGTACCCGACGAATGACCAATGCTGAAGAAGGCATCACTCAGCTTAAAAAAAACGTCGATACCATGATCGTCATTCCCAACCAAAAGGTAATGGAAGTGGTCAATAATAAAGCCACTCTACAACAAGCGTTTAAAACTGCCGATTCCGTTTTAACCAAAGGCACCCGGGCAATTTCTGATCTGATTACTATTCCCGGACTCATTAACCTAGATTTTGCCGATATAAAAACAGTTATGGCCAACGCTGGATCCGCCCTCATGGGAGTAGGGGAAGCCGAAGGAGAAAATAAAGCCTCAGAAGCTGTCCAAGCCGCCATTTATTCTCCATTACTCGAAGTCAGTGTTGACGGAGCTCGCGGAATTCTCATCAATATTGTCGGTGGCACTGATTTAACTATGGCCGAAATCGAAGAGGCGGCCCACACCATTACCGAAAAAGCCTCTCCTGATGCCAACATTATCTTTGGCGCTTCAATTGATCCCAGCCTTAAAAATAGGATGAAAATTACCGTGATTGCCACTGGCTTTGACGAATCACATCAACGAATTTACGGCCAAGTTAAAAAACCTGTCTTCACTCCTCAAACATCCACTCACGCGTCATCTTCCACTCCATCAAATTCCACCCCACCACAGCCTCTTGATCAGGACAAAATAACCGAATTATTGGGCAATAAAAATATTCCCGTCGGGGTTGATATCTCCGATTCCTTCGACATCCCTTCTTTCTTAAAGAAAAACAGTTAACTGTTGTATAATAAACCCAACCATGACGTATCAATTCATTATTATTATTAACTAGGGCTCTGCTTCAAACCGCAGAGTCATTATCCCGGTATCCACCGGGATTTTCTTTTTAAATAACATGAACCAAACAAACTTTTTTCCCTCAATCTCCAACAATCCAGATTTTCCAGAACTAGAGCGTCAAATGCTTGAAACCTGGGAAAAGAACGATTTAGTTAACCTGTATCTTCACAAAAACGACCAATCCGATAAACGTTTTTCTTTTATCGATGGACCAATTACTGCCAACAACCCCATGGGAGTTCACCATGCTCGCGGAAGAACACTCAAAGATGTCATTCAACGATTTAAAAACGCCCAAGGTTTCGCCGAGCGTTTCCAAAACGGCTTTGACTGCCAAGGATTATGGGTCGAAGTCGAAGTCGAAAAAGAAGCCGGATTTAATTCTAAAAAAGATATTCAAGAATTCGGGCTGGCCAATTTTACCAATGCCTGTCTTGCTCGAGTCGACAAATATGCCGCTATCCAGACTAAACAATCCCAACGATTAGGAATGTTTATGGATTGGGAAAATTCTTACTACACCAACTCCCTTAACAATAATCTTTATATTTGGCATTTCTTAAAAATTGTCTATGAAAAAGGTTGGCTTTATCAAAAAGAAACCGCCACCACCTGGTGTCCACGCTGTGAAACCGGACTGTCTCAACATGAACAAGCTGATGGTTACAAAGATATTACCGATACTTCGGTATACCTAAAGTTTAAATTAAAAAATAAGCCTAACGAATATGTGCTTGCCTGGACAACCACACCCTGGACACTTTCTGCTAATGTTTTACTTGCCATTAACCCAGATCATCAATATGTTAAGGCCAAACAGAACGACCAATATATCTATCTTGCTAAAGTTTCTGCCAACCGTCTAGGATTAACCGATTACCAACCGATTGATGCCACCACACTCCTTGGACTTGAATATGACACCCTCTATGATATTCCCGCACAACTTGGCGTCAAACATACCATCGTCGAGTGGGATCAGGTCGACCCTATCCAAGGTTCAGGAGTTGTCCATATCGCGCCAGGATGTGGTCAAGAGGATTATGATTTAGGCAAAAAACTTGGTAGTGCCATGATTGGCCCCTTAAACGAACAAGGACACTTTATTGAAGGCTTCGGAGAATTAACCGGTAAATATGCCCACAATGTCGCCCCCATGGTTTTTGAATATCTCGAAAAATGTGGCGCCCTCTTTAAAACCGAACCCATCACACACCGCTACCCTCATTGCTGGCGATGCAAAACCAAATGTCTGTTCCGACTGGAAAAAAATTGGTTTATCAATACCGACGAAATTCGCCCTCAATTAAAAGAAGCCGCTGCAAAAGTTAAGTGGCATCCAAAATATACACTCAGAAGAATGCTTAATTGGCTTGACAATATGGAAGATTGGATGATTAGTCGTAAACGTTTTTATGGTCTCGCCCTGCCGTTTTATCCCTGCAAATGTGGACATTTAACCGTTGTTGGCAGCTTGGAAGAATTGAAAACTTTAGCCACTAATCCCGAAAAAATTAAGGGTTTAAAAAGCCTCCACCGTCCCTGGATCGACGAAATCACGATTACTTGTCCTCAATGCGGCCAAACCACCTCACGTGTAGCTGATGTCGGTGATTGCTGGTTAGATGCTGGTGTTGTTCCCTTTTCAACCCTTAAATATCTCGAGGATAAAGAATACTGGAAAAAATGGTTTCCTGCCGATTTTATTAGTGAAATGATCGAACAGGTCCGCCTTTGGTATTATTCCATGCTCTTTTTTAGTGTAATTTTTGAGGGTCGTTCGCCTTACCAAAACGTCCTAAGTTACACCGAAGTCAGAGACGAAAAAGGTGAACGTATGAGTAAAACCAAAAAAAACGGTATTGGTTTCGATGAGGCAGCTGAAAAAATGGGCGTTGACGCTATGCGCTGGCTTTACTGCCGACAAAAGTCTCACGCTGTAGTAAATTTTGGCTATAATATTGCCGACCAAGTCAAACGCGATTTTATCTTACTATACTGGAATACATTCCGTTTCTTTACCACCCTTGCCAATAGTGAAAACTGGCAACCTCCCAAAAATCATCAGCCGTTTAAACCAGAAACCCTTCACCTCCTTGATCGCTGGATTTTGACCAGACTCGATCAGGCAATTACACTTACGACCAAATCGCTGGAAAGATTTGATACTACGACCAGTACTAAAACGCTTGAAGAATATATCAATGACCTCTCGACTTGGTATATCCGTCGCTCGCGGGATCGCGCTGAATCTCTTCCGGTCCTTTATCACTGCCTAACCACCCTGACTTTACTCTGCGCCCCCTTTATTCCGTTCCTAACTGAAACGATTTACCAACAACTCCTGGGTAATAGCCAATACAATGTCCATGATTCCGTTCATTTACAATCCTGGCCTCAACCATCTACTAAAGTTGACACTACGCTTATTACTGCCATGAATCAGGCGAGAACCTATAGCCAATTAATTCACGGCCAACGTCAACTAGCCGGCATTAAAATTAGGCAACCACTTGCCACAGCCACTATTTTTACATCACTTAACCTAAACCAAGAATTTCTCGACATCATAAAAGAAGAGACTAATGTCAAAAAAATTGACATTGTTTCCAAAACGGGTGAAATTGAAGTCAAACTTGACACCACCATAACCGACGAGCTACGCCAAGAAGGGGAATATCGTGACCTGGTTCGTTCAATTCAGGTCATGCGAAAAGAACAACATTTTGATCTCAAAGATCACATAAAAATATTTGCCCCTGCTTGGCCAAAAACATTTGAACAGGCGATAAAAGACAAAACGGTTGCCGATTCAATAACCCAGGCTGATAAACTATCCATAGAACATGTCAATTAGCCTCTTATTAAGTCTCGGGACACTATTTTGTATCAACACCTTCATGGTGTTATCACTAACCCCCAGTTTATTACCAAAACAACTCTTAAGCTGGCTTATTGGTATCTGTTTATTCTTTGTTGGTCGACTTATTGTCCCAAAAAACGTTACTTCCTCAAAATGGGTTATATTTATCATTTGCTGTCTATTTTTAGTAAGTCCTATCCTCCTTAATCACATCACCCGCGGATCGCGTCGTTGGATAAATGTCGGCCCACTTAGCCTCCAACCCTCAGAATTAGTCAAGCCGTTTATCGCCTTATTTCTAATTACTTCAGGTCAACCGCTCTGGGTAATCATTCCAATGGCCATTATCATGCTTCAGCCCGATCTTGGCAGTGCTATTTCTTACACAGTTTTAGCCATTCCTGTCATTATTAGCCGACCGAGATTAATCAAAATGAGTTTAGTGGTCATTATTATCACTGCCCTCATCTCCCCAATTATCTGGAAGTTTGCCCTCCATGATTATCAGCGAAATCGCATCATCTACTTTATCGAACCCCAAAAAGACCCTCTCAATAAAGGCTATAACGTTATTCAATCAACGATTGCCATCGGTTCAGGCGGTTTAACTGGTCAAGGCTTCAAAAGTGGTTCCCAAGGACAATTATTATTCCTTCCCGAAAAGCAAACCGACTTTATCTTTGCCTCACTTTCCGAAGAACTTGGACTTATTGGTATTGTCACTCTTTTAATTGCTTACTTTTTTCTCATCAAAAATCTTCTTGCTAAAGCATGGCAATCCTCTGATACCGTCCAAAATCTTTTTACCCTAGCCATTGCTGCCGAAATATGGTTTCAAGCCTTTGTTAATATCGGCATGAATATGGGTCTACTTCCTGTTACCGGCATTCCGCTCCCATTTGTTTCCGTCGGTGGCTCATCACTTATGTCACTTTTATTTAGCCTAGGGATCATCTTTTCAAAGTAGGTAACCAGTTTATTGGTATGCTATAATTCCCAAGTATGAAATACGCTGTTATTGCCATCTCTGGCTCACAATATAAAATCGAAGAAGGGAAAACCTATACTGTCGATCTTCAAGACGTTAAGGAAGGTGAAACCAAAACCACTGATCAGGTACTCCTCTTTGTTAACGAAAAAGATACCAAAATTGGCACCCCTCTCATTAAGGACGCTTCAGTTGACTACCAAGTTGTCAAACATTATCAGGGTGAAAAATTGCGTGTCTTTAAGTACAAATCAAAATCTCGTTATCGCAAAACCCGTGGTTTTAGAGCCCAACTTTCTGATATTAAAATAGTAAAAATTAATGCATAGTTATGGCACATACAAAATCCCAAGGTAAAACAAACCAAAAATCAAATCGTCCCGGTCAACGGCGTGGTCTTAAAAAATTTGGTGACCAAACAGTTAATGTCGGTCAAATCATTGTTCGCCAGGTAGGATCAAAATACCAT
Organism: bacterium; assembly: GCA_021817905.1. Classification (GTDB taxonomy): domain Bacteria; phylum Patescibacteriota; class Microgenomatia; order UBA12405; family UBA12405; genus JAMCSD01. The sequence continues at coordinate 30,525 of JAKAFM010000005.1, forward strand.
TCAGGTGAAGGCACTAAATATGGTAAAGATTTTACAATCTATGCAATCCGGCCAGGAATAATCAAATTCTTCAAAAGATTAGGCAAACAATTCGTTTCTGTAGTCAAGGCATAGTTTTGATCCATAAGATCATACTTTTTTCACCACGGTTTTCATAGTAGTCTTAAACAATGAAAGCCGTCAGCCAAATTCCTACCAACCAGCTCGAGCCAAACCCCCTTCAGCCCCGAGGAATAATCTCTCCAGAATCACTGGGCGAGTTGGTCGAATCGATCAAAGAACACGGTATCCTTGAACCCTTAATCGTTGCCAAAACCCCTGCCGGCTTCCAAATCATTGCCGGCGAACGTCGTTGGCGGGCGGCGCGTTATCTTAAGCTAGAATACGTCCCCGCCATTATTAAAGAAACCACCCCTCAACAAATGCTGGAAATGGCAATTGTTGAAAATATTCAACGCAAAGATCTAAACCCCATAGAAAGAGCCAAAGCTTTCCTTCGACTCAAAGACGAATTTGGTTTTGATAATAACAAAATTGCTAAACGTATGGGAAAAAGTATCCCATATGTTATTAATGTTTTAAAACTACTTACCCTTCCCGATGCCCTTAAAGACGGACTCCTTTCGGGACTTATCACCGAAGGTCATGCTCGCGCGCTTTCAGGAATCGGCGACACTCGTCTCATTATCGAAGCCTACAAAATCGTACTTCGCGAAAAAGCTTCAGTTCGACGGGCTGAGGATATTGCCAGACGAATGCGCAAGCGTATCGAAGAAGGTATTGTCCCTATTACTAAGGAAAACCTTCCCCAATTTCTCAAGTCCCGTTTAGACAGTATTTCTACTGATTTCGAATCTCATTTTGACGCCAAAACCACCAAAGTTAAAATTGTTCAAACTAACGTTGTTACTCGAGTTACTTTCCAATTTCGTGGGCCAATCGACCACCGTTTTGACGAACTTAAAATTCTCTATCAAAAACTTTGCGACAAGGCATTAACTGAAACCTCAGAAACCGAACGATAACTTAACCTAATACCGAACCGTTGGTACCAATCCAATTGAGCTAATCGGAAAATACACAAAAAATGCTTTTCCAACAATGCTGTCCCGTTTAATTGGTCCAAATTCACGTCCATCACGAGAGTGAGATCGATTATCTCCAAAGACTAAATAACTATCGCTTGGCACCGTTACCTCCACCCCCTCACGAGCATAACTGCCCTGATCAGTCACAAAATCCTTTGGTAGAAAAAATTGATTCAATTCTGCCCCATTCAAATACACTTTTTGATCTTTAACCATTACTTTATCCCCAGGTAATCCAATAATCCGTTTAATGTATTCACATTCATCCGCGGCACAAGGTTCCGATGGGGGAGCCTTGAAAACAATTACATCACCCCGTTGTGGTTTGCCTAATTGATATGACAATTTATCAGTCAGCAAATATTCACCGTCATGAAAATTAGGTTCCATCGAACTTCCCTTAACCTGGTTTGGCTGTGCCACAAATAAATAAAGCAACACAAAAACAGACAATGCCAAAACAATAGATTGGACGAATTCCAAAATAAACGATCCAATGGCAAAACCGCCTTGATATTTTAAGTCTTTCTGCATATCTCCCAGTTTATAATGTCCTGTTATAATTTGCTAGACAGCAATTGGTCGCTTGGCTCAGTGGTAGAGCATTCCATTCACATTGGAAAGGTCAGTGGTTCGATCCCACTAGCGACCACCAAAGGTGCTAGAGTATTCTAATGATAAACGATCGACTAATCGGTTTTCTATGTATACTTTCCACATTTCTTTTTATTATTTTACTGTTCCAAGCACAACCGTGGTATTTACTTTCCCAGCAGCAACCAATTAATCCGACCACAATTACTTACCCAGATCCAGATCAACCAAACATTGCCTATTTCAACAACCAACCTCTTACCGTGCCACCCTTAGACACTTATCAGCCCCCTTCCGTACTCGGAGACACTACCACCCCTAGTCAAAAACGAATCGAAGTCGATCTAACCAACCAACTCCTCTATGCCTATGATGGCGATCAGTTAGTCTACAAATTTGTTATCTCTTCAGGAAAATGGGATCGAACTCCTACCGGGACTTTTACTATCTGGGCTAAAGTAAGATCTACCAGAATGATCGGTGGTTCAAAAGAATTAGGCACCTACTACGATCTTCCCAATGTTCCCTATGTAATGTTCTTCTCTAACGATAAAGTTGCCAAAGAGCAGGGCTTTAGCCTCCACGGAACATATTGGCACCACAATTTTGGAGTTCCTATGTCACATGGCTGTATTAATATGAAAACTGAAGAAGTAAGGCAACTTTATTTTTGGGCCAATCCCGATTTAGGATCCAAAACAAGTATCTATTCAACTCCCGATAACCCCGGCACACCAATCATCATTTACGGCAAGTATCAGTATTAGAAAGATATACTTTAGTATAGTTATATATATTAGCAGAGAAGTATTAAGTCTGCTAAACTAATACATATTTGAGATATACTTGATCTAGTGGGTAAATATGCTCTAAATTATTACTTTTATACCTAAAAGTACACTCATATTTCTCGAAGCAAGCTTTCGATAACTTGGGTTATTGCTACCACCCCACTGTAATTTTCGGAATTGTAGTTTCGCTGTAATTGATTAAAATAGTACTCACTAAGTTCATAACTATGTGCTCTTCTGATTGATAACGATCGATGGCCAGAGGTTAATAGTGCCAACCGCATTTTTACAAAACGATGATTAATATTTGCCGCCATTAACATTGCCTTGGCCATCCCTCTTGAGCTATTTTTAAATTTTAGCGTCAAAATGGTAGTACTATTTTCAATAATTCGGTCACTTATTTGAAACTCACCAGTCTTTTTTCGAAACTCAAAAATCGAATCTAAAAGTTCATCAATATTTTTACGCCCAAAGGATCTTTCCGCATTTTGTAAATACCGGTTACTTCTAAATAACGGGTTTGTTTTCAATAGTGCAATATCGTGCATAATCAAATCATAGCTTTGGTCGCTGGAAGTCAACACCGACAAGTTTCCGTCTGCCACCGTTACCGTATAATATTCAATAGCCCCGTTTGTAATTGACCCCTCAGAGTAATGCCAATCCGATGAGCTTCCAACCACCCCAGAAACTAAATGGTATGTTCCACTTCCGGTTCCAACAACCTTCTCTTGACATTTTGTATTCCTCGCATTGGCAACCACCACAAATCCCATAGCATCCGATCGCTGCAAAGGTAAAGAATCACATAATACTTCCAAATACGCAGGAGAACCAATAAAAAACACTAGACTACCATCAGTAATGGATGGCGGAGATTGGCTAATATAATTAGAAGGAATATTAAGATAATCCAATATGTGAGGAATTGACGGATCAACCATATCAGTATGCAATGCCGACACCCGACCAACTGTCGCACCCGACAATTGTGCACTTATATCAAGGACAGAACCATCACCTGCATCATACACATACGAACTCGGCTTCCCATCTGGCCACCTCATCAACCCTTTATCAATAATTGACGGTTCTTGTGTAATCATAAATCGCTTTGTTTCCGGACCATGTGCCACGATAGTATCGACTTTACTGACTATTGAAGAATTCAGCAACGCATTCTCTGTATCTAGGTAATCATTGGCTCCGCTTGTTTTTGACCAGGCAACAATCCCTTGATTATTTTTTATAAAATCAAAAGTCGGATTAATATCACGCAAACTAGGAACAACAGTACGCACCATATTAGTTGTCGTTAGATACATCGCTTTTTGCGTTTCCATTAAAATATTCATTGCTACTGCTTTTGCTCCCCAGTCCGATGGAACCAGCCCGCTTGCCCAAAATTCATACGATTTAATATCACCTTGATGTGGACTTCCTAAAGTTATTAATGAATCGATTCTGGGGTCATTTGTATGAGATTGGTACCATATTCTTGCCACCAATCCTCCTAGACTATGTCCAACCAATTCAACCTTTTCGTCCATTTTAACTTTTTTATTTATAAAAGTATCAAGCTCAGCCGACATCACACTTAACCTATCTCGCCAATCATAGGCCCATAAAAAGGACTGCGGGTCGCTGCCTCCATAATCGTAACCATTTTTTCGCAGAGTCTCCATTAAACCATCATAGTTATGAACAAAGGGAAGCAGTTGCCATTGATTATTTGGCATCTTTATATTCATTACCATTGCCGCCGTATTCCAACTAGCTCCCATACCCGGAATTACAATAATCTTTTTTTTTAACAGGAGAATCAGTTGGAATCGATGTTGGTACCAAGGTAGGTGTCAATGTCGGAGTGGGTGTTTCTGTCGGCAACAAAGTTGGAGTTGGAATTAATGTAGGGGTTAATGTAGGAACTAATGTTGGAATTAATGTGGGTTCTGGCGAAGGGGTAGGGGAAAGTAAATTAGAATATGAATCAACTGAAATGTAATCAATCAATAAAGGACTCCAGGAACCCCCATTAAATAAATTTCCGAAAAAGATTCTATTTGGAGCACATTGGGTTTGAACAAAACTAAGATAAGGTTTCGAATATTTATCTCTATCCAAATATAAAGAATATAAATTATCAATTTTTTCAATTTCAAAAACATGCCATTCTGTTGTAGGTCCAAAAAATTTATAATACCTACTTTCACCATTATCAACATAATTTAAAATATCGCCACAACCATACGTCCTAGATTTATCATTATAATATATATACAAACCCCCAGCAGTTTCCTGCCAAAATGCAGCTTGCTGCACACTTGTTCCATTATTATTAATAAACCCAATTCCCAAACCTTGACCGTTCGCTTTAACATCCGTGTATTTAAATTTAACTTTTAGATCATAATCGACGTCATTCGGTAATAAATTAATACCTTCTTTCGAATAAACAAAAGGAACATGTTCATCATTACTATTTACCAGAACACCACTATTAGATATATCAAGAGTTGCTCCAATACTTAGGTATTTCACTTCCCAAATTTTCGGGTCTATACTATTACCATTAAAGTCGTCAAAGAAAAAATTAACGCCATAAATGGGCGAATGAGATAACAGACAAAAACCTGAAACTAACACAATTATAAATAATAATCTTTGTATACTATTCAATAAACTAAGATTATTCCAAATAATTAGTATGTCAACAACTAAATGAAAATATGCATATTTCACAACTTACCTGATGGGGGTGCAAGGCATTCATTGTACGAAATAGTAAAATATTTGCACAAAACAAATAAAATTGATCTCTATACATTTCAGGATATTTATACAAAAGATAAAACATACTTTAATGAAATTACCTCAGTAAAACTAAAAAATACTAATAACATCTTTGGACATGTGATTCAATCTTTATTTGAATTAAGAATTAAATCAAAAGAAATATCAGAAAAAATATCATCAAAAAATTATGACCTTATAATCATTTTTCCTTGCTATATAACCCAAAGTCCATATTTATTACAGTTTTTATCAGACAAATCAAAAGTTCTGTATATATTTGCAGAGCAAAAAAGAGAATACTACGAAAAAACATCAGCCGATTACTATTCTTTAAAAAAGATAATATCCAGAACAATCAGATCTCCAATAAAATACATTGATATATATAATTGCCGTAAAGCTGAACATATTATTTGTAATTCGTATTACTCAAAAAGTGTTATTTCAAAAATATATAATAAAAATGCTCATGTAATTTATCCAGGACTTGAATTTATTAAACCACAAAAAAAATTACTAAACTTAAATACTAATTATCCTATAGTAAGTGTCGGTTTATTATCATATTTCAAAGGACACGCCGATTCGATCAAGATCTTAACTAAAAGTAACTTTCAACTAAAAATTATTGGAAAAATATATAATATCGATGAATATTTATATTTCAAAAACCTATCCAACAAATTTAAAACAAATGTAGATTTCAATTTAAATACTAATGACAAAGAAAAAATAATTTTTTTAAAAAAGTCTACTTTATATTTTGCAAACAATCTTTATGAACCTTTTGGACTATCAACACTTGAAGCAGCAGACTATTTTATGTTTATTTTAGGTTACAATATCGGTGGAACACCAGAAATTATAAAGTCTGGGTTAAACGGAATGCTATATCCAAAAAATATACATTTAGGTAAAAAAACATTACAATTAATTGAAAAATATACTCAATTACCCATATATAAAATAACAAAGATAAATTGGGCATCAACTTCAGCAAAAATAATTGAGTACCATAAAAACATCAACCATGAGCCCATCTACTAACATCTCCCTCCTTCTTCTCACTCACAACGAAGCAGGTATTCTTAAAAAAAACTTCGATTGGCTTACACAATGCCCTAATATAAACGAAATAATAGTCATTGATGATCAATCCACTGACGACACAGTAAAAACAGTCAAAACTCTTAAAGTTCCAAAATCTACTAAAATAAAAGTTATAAGTCACCCTCTTAATCAGGATTTTTCAGCTCAGCGTCAATTTGGCGTTGACATCGCTATCAATGATTGGATTCTATGGCTCGATCCCGACGAAACCCCCGATTATAAACTAATAACCTATCTTCAATCATTCAATCCCAATAACGAATCAGCTTTTTTAATACCGCGAATCGACTACTTTGAAGGCAAACTCCTAAAACACGGAGAAACCGGTCACAGCTGTTTTATACGATTATTTAATCGTAAATATGGTAAATTTATCGGTAAAGTTCACGAAGTTTGGTTTTCATCAACCCCTGCTTCCAACTTAAAGTATGATATTTACCACCATTCTCATCCCAACCTGAAATCATTTTTGGAAAAAATAAATTTTTATAGCGAGATCAGATCACTTGAACTTTATCAGCAGGGGATTAACCCATCACTTTTTCAAATTATTTTTTACCCAATAGGTAAATTTATAATAAATTATTGGCTAAAATTAGGATTTCTTGATGGCACACCAGGAATTATTATGGCAATAACTATGAGTTTTCATTCATTTCTTGTTCGCGCCAAATTATGGAAACTCTCACAACCCTAAGTCTCTATATCACTATTCTTGCCCTTCCTTTTAGTCAACTTTTTAAACCTTTTTTTGATATCAGCCTCGTTATCACTATGGGTTTACATCTGACCCACGCTTATTTTTATCGTCAATTTAAAGTCAAAAATCGTTGGTTTTTAGCATTTATTATCTATGCCTGGATAAACCTTATCCTTCAATTCGTAGTTCATCATTTTACGCTCCTCCCATTATTCTACCTAATCCGCCTAAGTTCCTTATTACTTCTTTTTGTATTTCCCATAAAAACAACCAAATTGACTACTAAATTGCTTATTTTAAGTTTAGTTTCCTCAGTTCTTATGGGTTTAATTCAATATATAGTTTCGCCAAATGTCACTTATTTCAATGCCTTTAATTGGGACCCACACCTTAACCGTATCATTCTGCCATTTTTTGACCCAACATTTAGTGCACTAGCCTTTGTAGGCTTATTAGTTATCATTGCCACCAAATCAAAAAAGAAACTGTTCGATTATATAATCCTCTTCCTAGGCTATATAGGACTTGCACTAACCTACAGTCGAGCCAGTTGGTTATCGTTAGTCACCATCGCCGGAGTCTATAGCTACCGAACAAAAAAAATTGGCTTTTTAGTTGGCACTATCATCCTCATCATCTTAACCATCGTTGTCTTACCTAAACCGTACGGTGAAGGGACCAAATTGAACCGCACCGCCTCAATTGCTGCCAAAATAGAAAATTATAAACAAGCTTTTCAGGTAATAGGTCGCTCACCATTAATCGGTATAGGCTACAACCGTCTTAGCCTTGTTAGAACCGATCAACCAAAAGTATCACATGCTATCAATGGTTTCGATGCTTCTTTACTGACAGTTTGGGCTACCACTGGTATTTTCGGACTATTACTTTTTGTATCTGGTCTCTATCATTTTGCATCGCGTCGCTCTTGGCAACAAAATCTTTTCCTGATAGTACTATTAGTTCACTCGTGTTTTGCCAACTCATTGCTCTATGCTCCGATTCTGTTCCTTCTCTATCTAATTTAGTTATTATATGTAATCGATACTTTCTTACTCGTTTGATTCCCAGCCAAGTCAGTCGATGTCACCGTGAAATCATTATTTCCAGGCGACAACTCCACCCGTAAAGTAAATTTACCCGTGTCATCTACCATTGCCATGCGGTCATTAACCATCACACTAACCCCTTTTTCACTTGTTCCCGTAATATCGTATTCGGGAGTATCAACCGTTATAGTGTCACTGTTGGGCTGTGTCACCGACAAAACAGGAGGGGTATCGTCATAAGTAACTGATGTATCTTTCGAAATAGTACTTCTTACCCCTTTATCACTAATCGCTACTGCAGTAAATTTATTATTACCCTTATCCAAGGTAACATTATCAACCGTAAAATCACCATTTGGCGAAGCGTCAATCTTGGTTACCACCACATCATTCTTCATCAGTTCTACTGAAGTATTGGGCTCGGCGGTACCACTTATCGAAATGGTAGCACTATTTGTAGCGTCATAGGAAATAAACAAGCGGGGAGCCAATGGTGGCAAAGTAATATCAGTTGCTACCGAAGCATTTTTACTTTTCATATCACCCAAGAAAACAGCAAAACGGACCAGTAAAGGTAGACCAACTACTACCAAAAATACCAAAAAAAGTACCGTTACCAAACCCAAAATAATGGTCTTTCGGGTTATTTGTTCATCAGCTTTGCGCTCCAGTCTACTTTTCCTTAAAAATTGTGCCATAAATCACTCCTATTGTAACATTTTTTCAATATACTAATTTCTAAACTGAGCCAGAGGGGAGAATCGGACTCCCGACCTTGGCTTTACGAAAGCCCTGCTCTACCATCTGAGCTACTCTGGCGCTACGAAAGAGCGGCTAGAGGGAATCGGACCCTCGACCTATCCTTGGGAAGGATATATTTTACCGCTAAACTATAGCCGCGTGGCAAATTTTAACACATTTATCTATAGCCCTGAGCCTGCCGAAGGGATCATCTGGGAATAACCAACTTCCATCCTGGCTTAATTAATCGAGGATTACGAATCACATTCGAATTTGCTTTCCATATCCTACCCCAGGCATACATATCACCATAGGCTCGCAATGCAATTAAAGAAAGGCTATCACCTTTGACTACCGTATATGATGTTCCATCAATCAGTTTTAACGTTGATGTTGCTACTAATTTTTCCGTCCCCAACGTTGGAATAACTAATGTTTGACCTTTATACAAAATATGAGGGTTCTTTAGCTTGTTGGCTGAAGCAAGTAACACCCACTTATAGCCATCGCCATATTGACTCATCGCAATCTTCCATAAACTATCTCCGGCCTCCACCTGATACGAAGTTGATTTCTGATCGTTTTCAGTTGCTTGAGGGGTTGGTTCAATTTTAGTGGTAGGCTTCGCTTGTGGTGTCTCAGTAACCAAAATTGGTTTATAAGTAGGTACAGTAGATTTTTTAACGGTAGGGACAATAGCCAGCTTACCTGACGGAGTAGCAGCCGCTGTCGGACTAACAACAACATCGCTAACTCCTGGCAAATCAACCGTTCCACTTCGTTTCTTTTGAAAATAATTTATCACCAAAAAAAACACCACCAAGACAATACCCAACCCCAAAAGCATACTGACTAATTCTTCTGTTGATTTAAAAAATTTATTTTGAGAGTTATGCGCGTCTTTTTCCATTAAGTTAATGTAGTGTACAATCGACCTATAGTCAACCACTTACAATACTTTTTCTAGCCTTAATCTCCGTAATTAAACCGTTTCCAAAAAACGTCTCCAAATGGCTCATAAATAATTTCCAATGTGAAATATTTAAACAATACACTCTCCACTTACCATAAGTTCGGCAATCCACTAATCCGGATTTTTTTAACAGGGATAAATGTGCTGATACGGTAGGTTGACTAATATCCAAATGTTTTTGCATTTGAGTTACAGTCATCTCACCACTTAAAGCCAATAGGGCTATAATTTTTCTCCGATTACCATCACTTAATACTTCAAATATTTCATCCATAATTAGATTATATAGATATATTTACATATATCAATATTATAATTACCATCTTGCAATTAAATTGGATATAGCTAATAATTACCCACTATGCAAAACTACGACAAAAAGCAAGAACGAACGTTGGTCATTGTTAAACCAGATGGAGTTCAACGAAGCTTGATCGGCGAAGTCATTAAGCGCTATGAACAATGCGGACTTAAGCTTGTTGCCTTAAAAATGGTTATTCCTTCCCGCGACCAGGCTTTAAAGCATTATTCAGTCGATCCTGAATGGGCATTAAAAACCGGAACTAAAAGTATTGAAGCTTGGAAAGCCAAAGGATTAACTCCACCAACCAATGATCCTATCGAACTTGCGGAAGGTGTCAGAAAAACTTTACTTGATTTCCTTAGTAGTGGACCAGTAGTCGCAATGGTATGGCAAGGCATGCATGCTGTTGGAGTAATTCGAAAAATTACCGGTTCCACCGAACCATTAAGCTCAGTTCCAGGTACGATTCGCGGGGACTATACCATTGATTCCTATAGCGCCGCCGATAGTGATAAGCGATCCGTCCGTAATATTATCCACGCCTCCGGGACTGTGGCTGAAGCTAATAATGAAATTCCTTTGTGGTTTAATAAAAATGAGATCCTTAATTATCGGCTCGTAGCCGAAGAAATTCTTTACGATGCTAACCTCGACGGCATTCTAGAATAAATCCATCGGATTAATCCATCCGGATAGTTCATTGTAGTTCTGAACATATCCACGATAATCTATTTTTAAGCCATTTATAATCCCCAAATGAAGATGTTTTCGTTCGCCGCCAGTTTCGCTACTATACGCTTTACCTAAAATAGCGATTTTTTCGCCCTTAGCAACAACTTGTCCTACTTTTACGCTCGGTACCACATGTCCATAGAGACTTAAATAACGCTGGTGTTGTATAACAACCACCTGACCATAACCACCAACAGGGCCAGCCATAATAACTTTCCCACTGTCTATTGCCATTACCTTAACTTGACCACTCACATCGCCATACTCCACATCTACGCCCGTATGATAGCCAGTGAACCTTTCCGGTTTTACTGGAGAATTTTGTGGCGTTACATATGTCCCAAAGAATTTTTTTGTTATCCGCTTTTTAAATTCAGCCACTGGTTCTGCTAATCCATTTTTCATCTCCAATGTCGGAGTCAAAGTAGGGTAGCTGGATATTACTACTCCGTTTCTGACTTCGCTAACTTTCGGATACATAGCCTTAATCAACAACACTACCCCAATAAGTATTACCAATACCCAAACATATTTCATAGCATCACTAATTTACTTAACCAAACTTGTCATTTTCTTAAGTCCATCCATGATCTCAATAGGAATAGCAAAAACAATAGTATTACTCTGCGCCACTGCTGCCGTCTCTATAGTCTGAAGACTCCGTAAAGAAATTGCTCCCGAAGCAGTCAATACCTCCATCGCTTTTGCTAAATTTTCAGATGCAGTCAATTCTCCCTCGGCTCTAATAATCACCGATCTACGCTCACGCTCTGCCTGAGCTTGCTTAGCCATCACCAACTTCATATCTTGCGGCAATTCAATATCCTGTAATTTAATGGCAGTAACGTCAACTCCCCATTCAATCGTTTCTCCATCAACTATTTTTTGAATCTCTTCCGATAATTTTTGACGTTCAGTTAACAATTCATCCAAAGTCACCCCACCAATTACATCCCGTAAGGCTGTTTGTGCGTATTGAGTGATAGCATAGGAAAAATCCATAACCTTAAGAATTGCATCCTCCGGACGTAATACCTGAAAATAAACTACCGCATTAATGTTTACCGGCAAATTATCTTTGGTAATCACTTCCTGTTTAGGAATATCGGTAGTATTAATCCGAATATCAACCTTTATAACCCGTTGAACAATCGGTATTACTAATTTCAGACCCGGCTGCAAAGTGTACGAATAAACTCCCAAAGTTAAAACAATCCCTCGTTCATACTGATCAACAATCACAATCATCTTAATGAGGAGATAAACCCCAACCAATAGTAGAAAAAGTATCAACATTGTTGCTATTGCCATATACTCTATTGTACTCCCCATTTTTTACATTTTTTAGTTAAAATGGACCATGAATCCAATTGAAACTCCAAAAATTGTTTGTTCCTGGCCAATTTATATTGGTTGGTCAAAAAAATTAAATTGCCGCGGAATGTTTGCTGCCAAAACTATCAAAAAAAATGAATTAATTGAAATTTGTCCGGTTATTTTGGTCAAATATCGAACCCAGCAGCACCGAATCAACAATACCCCTTCAGAAAATATTCTCGACAATTATTATTTCGATTGGAACAAAAATTACTGGTGTTTCCCTATGGGGTATGGGACCCTATACAACCATAGTTATCATGCTAATGCTAAATATGTTTTTAATCATCGCCAAAAATTACTAAAATATAGAGCTGTTACCCTTATTAATAAGGACGAAGAAATTACCATCAACTACAATGGTACCCCCAACGATACCGACTCTATTGATAGCTGGTTTGTTGATCATCACGGCAAAAAAATAATTTAAACATTTACCATAATTTCTACTACTACTAACGTAATCATAATTTGGTATATACTTTTTCTATGACATCATCCAAACTTCTAATACTTTCGGCTTCAGTTATTTTACTCTCTGCCTGCAACGCCAGCCCCACTACTAACAACACCCCACCAGTTAGTCTCCCTACAGTAAGCGACACTACCGTGTCCGGTCCAACCAATAATATCTATCAAACAAAAACAGACACGACTAAAGGACCCTATCTGGCTGATTTTAATGGCAACACCCTATATGTCTTTGATAAAGACACCGCCAATACCAGTAACTGCTACGGCACCTGTGCCAAAAATTGGCCTATTTACACCTCTGGAGCTATTGCCGAAACTCAGCTTCCGCCCAATATTACTGTGGTCACTCGTACTGATGGTTCAAAACAGTTTGCCTGGATGGGCAAGCCTCTCTATTACTTTGCTGGTGACCAAAAAGCCGGAGATGTTAATGGCGACGGCGTCGGCGGCACTTGGCATATTGTTAAACCATAATAAGCTTCTTCGATACGTGTCACTTCATTAATACAGACTAAATCTAGTTCTTTCTCTCATTAACTGTCGTGCTGTCGACGTAATCACCCCTAAAGCTTCATTAATTTCTACAACCATATAAAAAATGTCAAATAATAAATACTCATAAGCTATAATCAAACAATGACAACCGATTTTTACAATAAAGTAGCCCAAAAATTTGGTAATTATCATACCGGTGCTAAATATTTCTCTGAATTCCCTAATGGTGAACCGGAAAAAATATTTAAGGAAAAACTAACAGCAATTTCGGGGAAAAAGAAAACTGCACTTGATGTTGGTTGCGCCGACGGTCGCTTTACCATCTCTGTCGCCCCACTTTTTCAAAAAATAACAGCTATTGATTTATCTCAAGGCATGCTTGAAGCCGCCAAAAAACTTCAACAAGAACAATCAATAAACAATATTAACTTTGAAGAACAAAATGCCAGCCAGACAAACTACGCTGATGATAGTTTTGATGTCGCTTACAGCCGTCGAGGACCAACTCCCTATCACGAATTCCAAAGAGTCCTAAAATCAAGCGGTTACTTCGTTGGAATTAACATTGGCGAAAAAGATTGCCAAGAAATCAAGGAAATATTTGGCAGGGGACAAGGCTTCAACCAATGGCATACTTCAGCGCTGGAAAAAGCCAAGCAAAACCTCTTAGAAAATAATTTTTTCATAATCTTCGCTCAAGACTATTTTTATAACGAATATTACCAATCACCCGAAGATTTAGATCTATTTCTCCAGGGCGTTCCCATTTTTGAAGACTATGACCCAGAAAATGATAAAAAAATGCTCAAGAGTTATGTTGCTAAATTTTCCATCAAAAAGGGAATTAAGTTTCCCCGCCATCGATTCGTAATCGTCGCCCAAAAACTTTAGATCAGGCACCGTTTAAATTTGGTCACTTTATTAATTTGATTCTGCCTGTATTTGCCTTAATAGTATTCAAATGACTAGGTGAAGAGTAAAATGTAGTTCATGAAAAAAGTTATAGTTGTCCCTATTGTTCAAGTAAAAAGGTAATCAGGAAAGGAGTTAGACGAGGCAAGCTAAAATTTCAGTGTCAAAGCTGCCATCACTGGTTTCAGATTAATCGATCCAAAACTAAGAAAATCAGTAACCGAAAGCTTCTGTCTCTCTATCTTTCTGGTATTTCTTTCCGTAACTTAGCAAGTCACTACGGAATTAGTCCGGCTACAGTCTATCTTCGAGTTAAATCTGTTCTTACCCAACTACCTCATTGTGCCGACCTATCCCGAGGTAACGATAAACACTATTGTGGCGTTCTTCTCCTTGATGGCAAGTACGTTCATGTCAAAGGCTATAGTGACAAGATACCCTGTATTTATGGCATCGACTACCTAACCCATGATGTAGTTCATTTTGTTGTATCACGAGGTGAAAACTATCAAACATCTGCCTCATTTTTTCAATCACTTCGTTTACTTGGTTATCCCCTTCATGCTTTAGTCTGTGACGACAATCAAAACTTCCAACTGGCTTGCCAAAGAACCTATCCTAAGGCTGTTATCCAAATTTGTCACAACCATTACAAAGAAAACATCCGACGGAATTTAGCTGTCCGTTCCGATCCAACTTACCGATCTTTTATGTCTGAGATCGAAAAGTTGTTTTCCCAAAAGAGATCGGTTGATGAATTCTTCACCATTGCTCGGAAAATACTTTTGAACTATGGGACTGATCCTAAATGCCAAGTGACACTTCTTGATATTGAACGTCGAAAAGAAGTCCTTTTGGCTTACAACAATGAGAAATCAATTCCTCGAACTACCAACCTAATTGAATGTTTTAATGCTCACCTAGAAGGTAGACTAAAAAGTCTGAGAGGATTTGCATCAGTCGAACACGCCAAACTATGGTTTAATGCCTATTTTATCAGACGAAGATTAAAACCATTTACTGATTGTACTGGCAGATTTAAACAACTTAATGGCAAATGTTCACTCGAAGTTGCTATTCAAAATGATAAAAGATTTCAAATTCTAAAACAAAAATTCAGGTGACCGTTTCTTAAACGGTACCAAAAATTCAGGTGACCGTTTCTTAAACGGTACCTGGGTTAACTGAATGGAACGATTTCAGAACTATTCATCAATTTTATCGTGTTGATTTAGTTTATTATCAACAGCAAGTGATGTTGCCACCCATTCTGGAATAGTCTTGTTAACCCAAGAGGCAATGTCTTCTGGTGAATACGACTTATAGATTATCTCCCCTGGGTTAAATTGTTGATATGCATAAGCCTCTTGTTCAGCAATATGATCAGGCATACCGGGAAACATAATGTTTTGAAGAGCGTGAACAATTTCGTGAGACAGTTGGTTTGCTCTAGCTCTGAGTGCCCACCAATCATCAGGCTGGTGTTGTTCTGCGATAATAGTATTATCTCTAAAAACACTTTTGCTTGTTAAAGCTCCTGCTTTATTTTCCTCAAAAAATAATTGAAATTCGTGCTTTGGCCTAATCTCTATCTTATTTTCTTTAGCTAATTGTTCAATTTTTTGTATGTAAGAAACGGGGAAGTCCCACTTATCAGCGCATTCGGGTAATCCATATTTTATTCTAACGTTTTCTCTATAGGCCCAGTATTCGCTTGGCTTGATTCCACCCTCAGGCGTAAACACATCGGCTTTAGTCAGAATATTAAGTATTAACTCGTCGTTTGTCGCAGAGTCTTTTTTTTCGGCCATATCAAATTATAGTAGCAAAATAGAAGCTAATTAGGTTGAAGTTAACTGAGTGGAACGATTTTAGAACCTAAGAACCAGATCCTATATATTATAATGATTTAATGGAGTTCGAAAGTAATAATGATCTGAGTAGAGATATTGCTTATACTAAGAGTGACTTACCTCCGTTGTTAGACGATTATGTGCGAGTAGTTCATATTACTTCACCCCAAAATGCAGCTAAAATAATTGATAACGGTTTAGATTACGAAAGACAAGGAATGGCAATGTCGAGTGCAAGAGCATGGAGCAATCCTGAGGATGTTCAGTATGGCTCAACAGATCCTAGATTTAATATCCTTGGCCAAAAAGTAGTAGTAATGGACATTCCAAATAATGAATGGAAACTTCATAATGATGTAACTAGATCACCCGGGAGAATATCTGCCTATAGAGTTGTAGGCGTTATTGATATAGAAAAAGTAAAATAACCTAAAATACTGTTGAGTACTACGATCAAGAATCCTTCACATTAAGTGGTGAATCTAATTTATTAGCTTACCCGTTAACCACTTGTTTACTAATTCTTCTCCTGAAGGTGTTAGTTGAACGATATAATGAGATTCAATTCCACTCATTGTGATCCCAGATTTGCTCACTACCATAATAAGCCCATCTACCTCTAACTGGCTAAATACCCATCCCATTGTTCCAGGAATAGGAAGTTTTTTTCTCCCTGCTAGACCTTCGAGTAATCTTTTTTCAAGTTCCATAAAACGTGAATTTATAACTCCCAAATTTGCTTTATATATTCGCATCGATTTTTGATCTATTTCCTTGAAATTGTCGAATCTTGAGTGACATGTAGGGCACAACGCAATAAGGTTTTCGAATGTATGGTCTTTTACAGTTCTGTATGGAGTAATATGCGCTAATTCAACTGGCCATTGTCTGCAGGTTGGAATCGCACATCGATGACCTGCTTCAACTTTCACTTGCCTTTCTATTTCGGCTGGAATTGCCGGTCTCCCAATATCTGTCATATTTGACAAAACGGTCACCGTTGGGTGCACGCTTTTGTTACCCCGCAAGGATTCGAACCTCAATTCTCGCGTTCAGAGCGCGATGGCCTACCATTAGCCGACGGGGTATCGTCAAGCACTTGTGGTATTTTATCCCAAAATCACGAACTTCTCTACTTATTTAGTTTTCTAACGGTTTTAAGACTCGAAGATTTATATACATATTCAGCGACTATATTTTCATCCAATAGTGCGGGGTTTAACCTTAACATGTTATATACATCAGCGATAACTTGGGCCCTAACTATTGGTCGCAAAGTTCTCCTAACATATATAGCTGCCTCATCAACCGAACCTTCAGCCACTGCAGCCAAATACTGATCTCTGTTATCGTATTTGTTTGAAATCATAGCAAATTAGTAACAGTTTACTACTTATCACATTTTATATCATACCCAACGCAAATTGTCTTCCGTGACCCGGCAATACTATAGTTTCTAATGGCAATTTCCTTAGTTTTTTAATACTTGTCATCAAATCAGCTGAGCTACTATAACGAAGATCGGCTCTTCCAACCCGTTCATCACTGATCGTATCCCCGGAAAACAATAGCCCCTCGTCAGGTGCATAAAAACAGACACTACCTGGAGTGTGTCCAGGAGTTTTAATAACTAAAAGGGTGCTTTCCCCAAAAACCAATGTCCCGATATTCGCCAAATCACCATCGACCACTAATTTCGGTTGTGCGATTTTATGCTTTAACCAGTAAGAAGCCGATGAGCTTGTTTTTTCAAGTAAAAATGCATCGTTACTATGCAAATAAAAGGGTACTTGGTAAATGAGCTTTAAATCCAGTGCCCCCAACAAATGATCAAAATGCCCATGACTTGCGACAATATAGTTAGGTATTAACTGCATTGTTTCCAACTCTTGAGACAAAAATACGCCATCATCAGCCGGGTCAATAATAACACTGGCTTTGGTTGATTCATCCCACAGTAAGTAGCAATTGGTTTCCATTTCTCCAAGACTTATAGCCCGATATTCAATCATTTATTATTTTACCCAAATTCTTGCTATAATAAAACATGACTATCAAAGTGGCATCTATCCTAACTTTAGTTGTTATTTCTACTTTAGTACTTTCCGCATGTGGCAAAAAACAGCCCCAATTTAGCCCCGACTCGCTTGATAATGGTGCCATTACTCCGCTAGTTGACAAAGATGCCACTGACAAAATTAACATCACCAAGACGTTTAATTTGAACCAAGAAATACCCGTCACCTATCAGACTTACGGGCCGGATGGTCAGGGAACTGCCATTGTTAAGGCTATTTCTGTCAAGGAAATTCCCACTGCTGGTAAAAAAACGCCCGATCCCGGCAAAAAACTCATTTTAGTTAATATTGCCGTTATGGGTAATAGTAAAAATCAGGGCGAACCTTCGACTTTTAATCAAATTGGCGATCACCCCTCTCCTCAATTTGTCATGATTGACCGTGCCAAAAATACTTCCGAAGTTGAAACCACCTACTATAGCGATGGTTATACCCAAGATAAAAATTTATTCGAACTATCAAAAATTACCCTAGATCACCAAACATTGGTATCTACCGCCATTGTTTTCCAGGTAGATCAGTCTTACGTCCCTGATTTAGCATTTAGATTTACTGATACCTCAGGAAAAGTGGAGTTTTATGGCATCAATCAGAACTCCAAATAAGCGTCTGTTTATTGGCAGTCTCCCTTACAAATTTAGTGAAGGGGAGTTGTTGGCGCTATTTATTCCCTTTGGTAAAGTAACAGCTGTACGTATTATGCGTAATCGATGGGGAAAAAGTCGTGGATTGGGTTTTGTTGAATTTGATAATCTGGAATCTGCTATTGCCGCCAAAACAGAAATGCACAACTATAAACTGACTGATCGCACGATTATCGTCGATTATTCTGAGCCTGATCCCTTCAATACTCCCGAGGGTCAAGAAAGACACTCCCAAAAAGTTGCCCGCTTCCAATCCAAACATCCTCAACGTCTAACTCTAGACGACCACACCACGCCGGGTTCATTTACTCCTCGTAAAAAAAGTATTCGTCATATATTAAATCCTGCTCCGAAAACCATTGGATACGGCACCTCACCCAAAAAATTCTATAGTCCGCAACGACAAAGTGTTTATGATTCTCGAACTCATCATTCAAAAGTCGGTGCCAAATTTGCAGCTAAAACCAAAAAACGATCTACTCGTTAATAGTGCTTATGTCAAATCCCATTCTTGATATTTTAACTTCTATCCATCCGGTTGTTGGTTTATCCCCCATGGATGGATTAACTGATGAGCCGTTTCGTTTACTTCAATCAAAAATAGCTAAACCAGATATTATTTTTACCGAATTTGTTAGTGCTGAAGGATTATCCCACAACGCCACCAAACTTTTTGACCATTTACTTTATTCTCAGATTGAACGACCGATTATTGGCCAAATATTTGGTCGCTCGCCCGATAGTTTTTATAGCGCTGGACTTATGCTCTGTTACCTTGGTTTTGATGGCATTGATATTAATATGGGGTGTCCTGCCGCAACAGTTACTCAGCACGGTGGCGGAGCCGCGTTAATTGATAAACCCGCTGTTGCTGCCGAATTAATTAAAGCTGTTAAAGCGGCTATAAACGATTTTAGTACTCAAAGTCGAACTCTCACCGACCTTCACCTGAAACAAAAAACACTTGACACTCTTGATCACAACAATGTATATTCTGGTTTCAAAATTGATCCCAAAAACATCCAGCCCCCAACTTTATCTGTTAAAACGCGATTGGGTACAAACGAGCCTGTTATTGAACGGTGGATTCCTTATTTAGGTGAACAGCCTCTCGACTTTATAACCCTACATGGACGCACTTTAAAGCAAGGATACTCGGGTGTTTCTGATTGGGAATTAATTAAAGAATCAGCCCGAATAATACATCAAACTAAACTTAAAATTATAGGAAGTGGCGATATCAAAAATCGTCACCAGGGTAGTGAGTATTCCCAAAAATACGGCGTTGACGGCTATTTAATTGGTCGGGGGTGTTTAGGTAACCCTTGGGTATTTTTACAAGAAACAACCGAAATAACTTCTCAGCAGAAATTCGACACCTTACTGCTTCATGCCCAAATGGCCAGAAGTTTATTTCCCGATCGTCAATTTGACTATCTTCGCCAACAGTTTTTACTATATGCCGCTGGTCTTCCCAATGCCAAAAAAATGCGTACCGAGTTAGTCAGAGTCAGTTCACTTGATCAACTTTGTGCTCTTGAACAGGAATTTGTCAGCTGTTAAAGTGAACGGTATGCCAAACGATACCACCAACCAAGCCGATACCTTATTAAACATTGAATCACTCGTCAAAAGTTACTATCAGCGGCTTAACTCCCTGACGCTTGAAGTGCGCCAGCTAAAGGAAATGATGGATTCTACCCTTAATAATGATAGCGAATACCATGAAAATGACTTGGCAGCCAAAAAATCTACAAAACTCAGAACCATTGCCAGGCAAAAATTACTTAATGTCTCGGCCAATGCTGACCTTTTCGATAAAATAAAAGATCATCAGGCCCAACTTCGCGAACTTAAGATTGGCCTCTCAGAATATTTAACCCAATATATGGCATTATCTGGAACAAACAAGATAGAGTCAGTTGACGGCGCCATTTTAGAAATTGTTACCAACGCTAAATTAGTTAAAAAGAAAGAGTAAGTTATTAATTAGCTACTATATATGACAGTTATCGGAACAAATCAGAACTTTAAATCAGAAGTATTAGACTTCAAAGGTCACGTTTTGGTAGATTTTTGGGCAACCTGGTGTGGTCCGTGTCAAATGCTTTCCCCCCTTATCGAACAAATTGGAGTAGAGCTAAAGGACACCGTAAAAGTCGTCAAAGTCGACGTTGACCAGGAAAACGACTTGGCTATGAAATACAATGTTTCAGCTATTCCCACTGTCATTTTATTTAAAGATGGCGCCGTAAAAGACACCATCATCGGCTTTCACCAAAAGCAGGATTATATAGTCGCACTTCAAAAATAATCCACAAATAGGGTATAATAGCCGTATGGATTTACCGGCACTTAACGCATTTCTTATTGACAATAAATACCCGGCTTTTCGCGCCCGCCAAATTACCAAAAACTATTATTCTGGTCGATATATTTCATTTGATCAAATGACCGATCTCCCCAAAGTGCTGCGTGATCAATTAATCGCCAATTTTGATCTTTTATCGGTTACTCCAATACAAACATATGATTCGCTACACACCCAAAAAACAGTCTTACAGTTGGTTGATGGTCTAAAAATTGAGACGGTTCTTATGGATTACGATGGGTGGTTAACTGCCTGTATTTCCTCACAAGTAGGTTGTGCTCTTGGCTGTACCTTTTGTGCCACCGGAAAAATGGGTCTTAAACGCAATTTGACCACGTCAGAAATAATTGATCAGATTATCTATTGGAACACTAAACTATATCCCAAATATATCGGTCGGGTTGTCTTTATGGGCATGGGTGAACCTTTTATGAATTGGGATAACGTCTTTGCGGCCATCAAACACATAAATGATAAGGATGGACTTAATATAGGCCAGCGAAAAATAAGCATTTCCACCGCCGGGTTGGCTGACAAAATTATCGATTTTGCCAACCTAAATACCCAGATTAATTTGGCAGTTTCATTACATTCCGCTGATCAAATAAGTCGAGCTCAATTAATGCCAATCGCCCGAAAATTCGATTTAGAAACCCTCAAAAAAGCTTGTGAAATCTATACTCGCAAAACAAATCGTCAATTATTTTTTGAATATGCTTTAATCCGCGATAAGAACGACACCCAATCTCACCTAAACGATATTATTGAATTTATGGGTAATAATAGACTATTCTTTCTTAATATTATCCCTCTCAACCCCATTCCCAATGGCCTACCCCCAAGCAATCAGCAAACGCTTTCTTTGTGGGAACAACAACTTAGTCGCCATCATGTCAATTTTTCATTTAGAAGAACTTTTGGGCAAAATATTGCTGCGGCCTGCGGTCAGTTAGCCACTACTAATTAACTTTTTTTAGTCAGATATTTGACAATAAATGCAATCAATGTTCCAAACACCACTAACACAATTGCAAAACCAACATAAATCATATTTGATTATCTCCATAAAATAAGTTTTTGTGAAGTATTTTATTTTTCAGCATTACTTCACTTCAAATATTTCCATAAATTATCTAGCTTTAATGGTAAAATTACCCCATGTTTGTTGATGATGTTAGTATCGAAATAAAAGCCGGCGATGGTGGCAATGGTTTTGTCCATTTTTTAGCCAATCGTCACCAACCAAAAGGCGGACCTGATGGCGGCGACGGTGGTGACGGTGGCTCGGTTTTTGCTCAGGCTGTAGCCGATATCACTAGACTAAAGGTTTTTCGTAGCACTCAAAAATACCAGGCTGAAAACGGTGGAAGAGGTGGTGCCAAACAAAAAACAGGAAAAAATGGTGAAGATTTAATTTTGAGGGTTCCCATCGGTACCACCATTACTTTTGACAATGGCACTCAAATCGACCTCACCCGGGTGGGTGAAGTCAAGATGCTTACTAAGGGTGGCAAAGGCGGCTGGGGTAATTATCATTTCCGTTCACCTTCCAACACTACACCAATGAACTTTAAACCAGGCGAAATCCGCCCTTGGCGACACCTTCATTTGGAACTAAAACTTATCGCCCAGATTGGATTAATTGGATTACCAAATGCTGGCAAAACCAGTTTGCTAAACGCCCTTACTCAAGCCCATGCCCGAGTTGCCAGTTACCCCTTCACCACACTTGAACCAAATCTTGGGGTTACTAATGCCGGCTTTATTATTGCCGATATTCCTGGACTTATTGAGGGTGCTTCAATGGGTAAGGGACTAGGTGCTAAATTTTTGCGGCATGTTGAAAGAACCGGTTTGTTAGTGCACTGCCTCAACCCTGAATCACCTGATATTATGGCCGACTACAAAACGATTCGACACGAGCTAGAAAGTTTCAGTAGCTTACTCGCTTCCAAACCTGAAATTGTAATACTTACCAAATCAGACCTGTTAACAACTAATCAGATTTCCGATATCACTTCAAAAATTCCCCAGATAAAACTTGTTACCTCAATTATTGACGACTCTTCGCTCCGGGCTTTAAACTCGCTTTTTCAGGAAGCGTTAAAGCTTTCTTAACCTTTTCCCAATCTTTTTTAAGATAGTCAACCATCTTTTCCGCTCCGTTTTTGGTATTTTCGAAATCTTTTTTATATTCTGTCACCACCTTATCAACGATTGCACCATATTTATCTTTATCAATAGCCTCACCGGTTTCCTTGACGGCTGCTAGACGTTCTGATAATGCCATCTTTATCTCTGAAAAACTATCTTTAGCCTGTTTTGTTGCCTCACCATATATCTCAATAATTTTTCGCTCAGTCTCAACCACCCCCAGCCTAAGTTGTTTATAAATATCATTAGCAATCCGGGCAATATCTGCCCTGGTTTTCTTTCCCGACTGTGGTGCTAATAATAACCCTCCTACCACCCCAGCCAACGCCCCTAACATACCTACAAACAAAATTTTTCCTTTATTTTCTGCCATATCTAATTGTAGGCAAAATTTACACCGAAGTCAACAAATCATAGTCTGACTTTGTTATCTCATAAAAATTTTTCTGATCAATGCTCGCCCAATACTGCCATTTATAGTTTAGTAATTGTTTTCCAATTATAAGATGGGTCAATGGTTGACCGTCTTGATCAATGGTAAAAAGTTTTGTTGCCTGCTTACTATCAATAGTTGTTCCCAAATAACTTATTGCCGAAAGATGAACCACTTTTTCAACCCATTTTTCATTTTTCCATTTGCCATCCTTATCGGGAATCTGGTCGTTAATTTTCTTTATCTGATATAGGGCTAAGTTGGTAACCCTGGTATTTTTCCAGTGATCATAGTTCAAAAGAGCATCACTACTCCATATAAAAGGTACCTCATAAACGGTAGTTCCGTTTGGTTCACGTACTAGAGTTGAATCATAATTAGCCCCATTGCCTCCGACTTCTAATTTTTTATTACCACTGGAAATGACCATTACCTTCTGGCCCATAAAACCTAAATCTGTCAGCCGATCTTTATCCGTGGATACCACCGAATTAAGCGTTAATGACTCAAGCGATTTAACCATACCTTCAGCAGTATCAGGATCTGCAGGTTGTGTTTCTGAACCATTCGTTACTATCCATGAGTCTACTGATTTTGAAAGACAAATATCGTTGATACAAAATTGGGTAACCGGTCGATTAAAATACGGCATAACAGCTTTTTTGGTAGGTTTATAAAATTGTTGCCACAAGACCACCACTGCCAAGATAAGTACTACTATAAAACTGTAAAGTACTGATTTAGTCATAAAAGTTAGATATCCTTTTTTTTACGAACAA
>JAKAFM010000019.1 GCA_021817905.1 bacterium
TATTTTTATCTATATCAGTTTACTTTCAAAAAAGTTGCTTTTACCTATCACAACGATCCTTATAATTATCTTTTTTCAAAAAAATTTACTTGATACTTATTTCAAACCCGCTCCGCGTAGTTTTAACCAAATGTACAATTGTTTCCAAAAAGTATGCCGAGATATAAAATCACCCGTTTTTATTAGCCTTGGTTCATCTTACCTTCCTTTTCATTATGGCCCGGAGCAACACTACATAGCTAAAAAGGCCGGTTGTAACGTAAAAAAACTTGAAAACGGTACTAATCAAACCAACACCATGCTAGTTGTTGCTGACGGAGGAAATTACCAACAAGGGAAATCAACGTATTTTGAACTTTCACAATTTGGCCCCTCAAAACTAATCAACTCATACATTTGTCAAAGCAATTTTAAAGTCTACGAAATAATCAAATCAGACTAATTAAACCACCTAGTAAAGCGTTTAAAATATTCATAATTCCTGAAAAAGTAGACACCAACAAAATCTTTTCGGTAGACAAACCCAATTGCCCAAAAAAGAAAATGAATAAATTCTCTCTGGCCCCAAAGCCGGCAAATGATATTGGTAAAACGATAATCAAGTTAATAATCGGAAGAAAAATAAATATCGATAATAAACTCATTCCGGTACCAAACAATAAACTATAAAAATAGTTAGGTAAAATCCACACCGGCTCGGAGACAATCGATATTAATAAACACAAAAAAACTCTTTTCTTGTTTTCGCCTTTAAATGCATCAAGAACTACCAATACTCGTCGCATAAATACGAACTTTCCAAAAATTTTATGAAAATCAACCGTAAACACTAATACGTAAAACAACAAGGTTACCAAAAACAACAAAAAAAACATCCAGAACAAATAATTCGGGTAACGAAAATTAAGCATTTTCCCAACCAACGCCGACACAAATGCCATAAATACAAACGCCGACAAACCAATGATACGATCAACAAGCACAGAACTTGCCAATTTAGTTTTTGACAATGACGGATATTGAGACACCAACGGTAACCATTTAACAATATCACCTCCCACTGCCGAAGGAAAAAATAAACTATAGAAATTACCTCTAAAACTAGCATTTAAAAACTTTTTAAAATCTGTCCAACTCGGTTTATCCAGTATCACCAAAGCCCATCGAATTGCTCCAATCCCCATCGAAAAAAATAAATATGCAATCATTACCACCAAAAACCACCACGGGACCATTCTTAATTGAGTTAATAAATTTCCGACATCAATCTTCCTAAAAGCAAAATAAACCAACCCTACCGAAAACAAAAATCTTACAATTTTAGAACCAAAAATACCTTTTACAGTTTTTAACATGGCAATAGTTTAATATATCAGAATGCGAATAGTATTACTTACTCATATTTACCCACCTGCTATCGATGGGGGATCTAAACTCATTGCCAAAATAGGCGAACAACTCGAAAAAAAACACAACCAGATACTTGTTTTAACTACCAACTGTTGGTCTAGTGATGATTTTGTAACTCATACACCCATACCAGCATTCACCTATGATCCAAATATCCACCGCTTACCAATCTATCATCTTAATCGCCACTTCCCCAAACCGATTTTTAAGTTCACCCCTTTTATAAAAATCATTAAAAAAATAAAATCCTTTGTTCCGGAAACGATTATCGCTGGCCCTCTACCAACAACAACCATATTGTATGGCCTGATCCTCAAAGTCCTTTTCAAAACAAAATTATTCATTATTCCCTGTTTTCATGAGACTGATAAGTCATTTTTAAAACCATATTTACTCTTTTCACTTCATTATGCTGATCTTATTTGTTGTCTGACTAAACACGAAAAAACAATATTTAATAAAAAATACAAAATTGATGTCGATAAATTATTTGTAATTTCAGGCGGTATTGACCGTCTATTTATGTCACCACCATCACCCAAATCAATTACACCAACACTATTATATGTCGGTAGTTTTGCCGCCCACAAAAAAATTGAATTATTACTAGACGCCTTTTCACAGCTATCAATTCAATATTCAAACATTAAACTAATTCTAGCCGGCCAAAAAACACTTTATTGGCCAATTATAGAGAAAAAACTGAAAAGTATGCCACCAAAAACAAGAAAACATGTTGATCTCTATTTAAAAAAATTTACCGATAGTGATTTACAAAAATTTTTAAAAAAAAGTACCATATTGGTACTACCATCTGACCAAGAAAGTTTTGGACTCGTTTTAATTGAAGCCATGGCCAAAGGTGTTCCCGCCATAGGCAGCGACATCTCTCCCGTCAAGGAGTTGATCAATGCCACTCACGGTGGATTAGTCTTTAAAAAAAATAATTTACACTCACTTATAACAACTATCGAAAAACTTTTAACTAATCAAAAATTATACCGAATACTATCTGATGATGGATATCATTATGTCGAAAAAAATCTTACCTGGGATACAATAGGTGATAAGCTATGGTTAAAACTGCAGGAATTATATTAATAATTGTTGGTGTTGCCTTGTTTCTTTGGTGGATCTGGAAATTCCAAAATAAATCCCAAAATAGTCCATCAAATAATCAAAAAATTACTATCTCACTTAATGCTCATGCTTATACCATGGAAGTCGCTAAAACTAATAGCCAACGCGAGACCGGACTTTCCTATAGAAACGAATTATGCGCTACTTGTGGTATGATTTTTGTATTTAACCAAGAAGCAATTTGGCCATTCTGGATGAAAGACACCCATATACCACTCGACATGATCTGGCTTACCAAGACTGGCAAAATTACTACCATCTTAACCGCCCAGCCAGAACCGGGAGTTGCACTCTATCATTTAAAAATATATAAAAATACGATTCCTTCAACCTATGTGCTCGAACTTAATGCCGGAGATGCTCAAAAATTAGGCCTGACAATTGGAAGGTCAATAACTTTACCCTATGAGCAGCTTTAAACATCGCTACGCTATAATTATTCCAAACTTAAATGGCGAAAAACAATTATCTGTTCTAATTCCATCACTCAAAAATGCCATAAAGACACTACCTTCAGAATTATTTGAATTTATATTAATCGACAACAACTCGCATGATCATAGTAAAATTTTATTTAAACACCAGCTTCAAAAATACAACCATCGTCTAATTGTTAACAGACAAAACAACGGATTTGCTAAGGCTGTTAATCAGGGGGTCGAACTTGCTATGTCCAAATATGTAGTAATTTGTAACAACGATATTGTTGTTAGCAAAAACTGGTTTCAAATTATTGATAATGTAATTTCCAAAAATAAACTCCCCAAAATTGCCACATACTTTGGACTTGTTTTAAACAAAGATGGCACCAAAATCGAATCATCAGGCTTGGACTATTACCTATCAGGCAAAGCTATAAATCGTCAAAATAAACAGGTCTATAATTCTTCAAATTATCCTCAAAACTTATCATTAATTTGGGGAGCATCAGCATCCATCGTAATATACGACAAAAGTATTTTTCAGAAACTAGGAGGCTTTGATGAAAATTTCTTTGCGTATATCGAAGATGTTGACTTAAGTTTTCGACTCCAAAAGCATCACTATCAATCCCTATTCATTCCTCAGGCAATTGCTCTTCATGATGGTCAAACCACTAGTAATCATTTTGGAAACTTAAGGCAACAACTCGTTGTCCAAAATTGGATACTATTAATACTCAAAAATTATACATTTAAACAATTAACTTTCAATTTTCCAGCAATATGCATAGAAAGACTACGAAATTATGCTGCTCTACTTAAAAATACTCCGTTTTACCTTTGGCCATATTACCTTTTTATAACCAACTTTAATACATTACTTAGGCTGCCCAAAGTTCTCAAAAAGCGTAAAGTGTTAAACTAAACTGTATGATCATCGGTATCGATATTTCATCAATTCCCTATGGCACCGGAGTTTCCAATTACACACAGAATTTAGTTTTAGAACTACTCGCAATTGACCACCTCAACCACTATAAATTATTTTTTTCATCATTCCGACAAAAATTACCTTCGGATTTTATTAATAAACTTGAGAAATTTCCTCAGGCACAACTATTTAGCTACCGTTTCCCACCAACATTTCTCTCGTTTATTTGGAATAAACTTCATATAGTGCCTATTAATTGGCTAATTGGACCATGTGATGTTTTTCATACATCCGACTGGACTCAACCTCCGCTACATAAATGCCATTCAGTCTGTACTATCCACGACCTATCTCCCTTTTTATATCCAAAAGTAAGTGATCCTCGAATTATCCGAAACCATAAAGAAAAAATGTATTGGAGTCAAAAGGAATCAAGTTATTTTATCTGTGTTTCCAAAAATACCCAATCTGACTTGCTTAAGTTATTCCCCCTAATTGCTGCTTCCAGAACAGCCATCGTTTACGAAGCTGCCGAAAATAAATACTTCGATTTTTACAAACTTAAAGATATTCATAAAAATCAGTTAATTGAATCCATAAAAATAAAATATCATCTCCAAAATTTTATCCTTGCCCAAGGAACCAGGGAACCAAGAAAAAATCTTCATCGACTAATTAAGGCCTTTGATAAATATAAAAGTCAACATCCTAAATCAACACTACAACTGGCAATAACCGGTAAATATGGTTGGGGAAACGATATTCCATTAAAAAATAAAGACGTTATTGTTCTCGGCTATGTCGACGAGAACGATCTTGTTCAACTCCATGCTGCCGCTGTAGCCCTCGTCTTTCCTTCGCTTTACGAAGGATTTGGACTTCCATTAATAAAATCAATGGCTGTTGGTACTCCGGTAATCACCAGTAACACTTCATCACTAGCCGAGATTGCCAACAAAGCCGCCCTGCTCGTTAATCCAAAAAGTATCGTCGACATTGCCAACGCCATAAATAAAATCCAAAGGCAACCTCTGCGCCGCACTTTAATTTCCAAAGGTATAACGCAAGCCAAACTTTTCTCCTGGGAAAAAACAGCTCGAGAAACATTAAAAATGTATCAAAAAGCATGCTCATAGGTATAGACGGCAACGAAGCAAATGAAGTCCAGAAAGTTGGTATCGGTCAATTTGCCCACCAACTGCTCACCACAATAGAAAAAATTGATACTCAAAATAGCTACCTTGTTTATCTGAAAAATCCACCTAATTCAGATATGCCATTATCATCAACTAGGTGGCAATACCGTGTCTTCGGTCCTAAAAAAATGTGGACCCGCTTCGCTCTACCATTAAAACTACTTTTTCAATCAGAAAAACTTGATTGCTTTTTTTCACCAAGTCACTACACACCACTTTTTTGCCGTTTCCCTTTAATTTGCTCCATTATGGATTTAGGATTTCTTCATTACCCGCAGCAATTTACCCGTAAAGATTTATATCAACTCACTGCCTGGACTAAAAACTCAGTTGTCCACTCCAAACACATTGTTACCATTTCCCAATTCACTAAAGACGAAATAATAAGCCAATACCACAAAGCAGAAAACGATATAACCATCGCCTACCCAGGAGCCAAAATTCCATCAAAAATTAATAGTGAAAAACCAATACAACCATTTTTTCTTTCACTCGGAACCCTAAAGCCATCCAAAAATATTCCTTTTCTTATTAGAGCTTTTGGCCAATTTTCCAAAGATCATCCTGATTATCAGCTTATTATCGCTGGCAAAAAAGGTTGGCTTTTTGATGATATATATGTCGTCGTTAAAGAATTACGCCTTGAGGACAAAATTGTCTTTCAAGACTATATCAGTGAGGATCAAAAATGGGTGCTATTACAACAGGCATCTGCACTTATAATTCCTAGTCTTTACGAAGGTTTCGGATTCCCAGCGGTTGAAGCTATGGCTGTTGGTACTCCGGTAATTGCCAGCAACGTGGCCTCATTACCTGAAATTGTTAAAGGTTACGGTATAATTATCAATCCAACCAACCTAAACGAGCTTACTAAAGCTATGGTAACGATTATCGAACCAAAAAACTATCAAAAATACCACCTCCTCGGCATAAAAAGAGCTGCGCAATTCACCTGGGATAAAACAGCCAAAAGTGTCATCAACTGCTTTAATAAGTTATAATTGCAGGTATGCAAGATCGATCCGGAAAAACTCTGACTCCTTCCCAAATTATTGAGAAAAGTATAAATCGACTTAATACTATTATGCTCGAGTTTTGGCTTATGATTCTTCGATTCGTTGGCTATATTCCAATCCATACCATTCGGAAACTATTTTACCTAGTATCTGGAATTAAGATTGCCTGGAGTTCAACCATCCATATTGGCGCAAATTTCTTTAACCCCGACGGTATCACTATCGGACAAGACACCATTATTGGCGATCACTGTTTTCTTGATGGTCGCGCTCCCTTAAGTATTGGAAACCATACCGATATTGCCAGCCAAGTCCTGATTTACAACGATGAACACAATGTTCACGATCCGGACTTTGGAAATAATTTTGGTGCTGTCACTATTAAAGATTACGTTTTTATCGGCCCAAGAGCCATAATTCTTCCCGGAGTAACTATCCATAAAGGGGCAGTGGTCGCCGCCGGGGCTGTAGTTACCAAAGATGTTCCAGCTGGAGAAGTATGGGGAGGGGTTCCAGCCAAAAAAATAACCCAAAGAAAAATAGACGATTATCATTACCAGCTTGGTCGAGCCATGTGGTTCCAATAATCATGAAAAAAATTTTAGTCATCGGACTAGCTGTCTATAATTTCCTGGCTGTTTATTACCTAATCCTTCCCACTCCGATTATTCCAGATTTACCAAATAGTACCAAATCAACCGAAGAAGGGGACACAATTCAAATACCTCACGTCAATGGTTATTTTACTAACCAAAATCGCCAGGAAGTTATGGCATTTTACTATAAAGTTTTTAAATCACCTCTGGTAATTCGACTAAATCATCCTCCTGAAAAAGCTAAACAGATTTTTAAAGACACTATGCAAACCTATTATCTAGAAGAACTTGTGATTCCCTTCAAAGAGTCTCTCTTTGTTAATGGTTACGAATGGAAAAACGATGTTTTTACTCCTCCTGATAAAAGAATCGCCTACAAACTTCTTGTCGGAAAAACAGTTTACAACGCTAAAATTACCACCCGTGTGTTTACCACCACCATTCCTCAACGTTTTATTGCTTTTTTTATTTCTGAATTTAGCCTTATTTTTTTGCTCTACGTCATGTATGACGGTTTCTTTAAACGCATAAAAAAATAACCCATGAAACCAACCCTATCGATTATCATTTTATCGTATAATACCGCTAAAATAACGGTCAGTTGTCTCAATTCTATAAATCATGACCAAGGGCTCATGCAAATCCCGACTGAAATTATTGTCATCGACAATGCCTCAACAGATACTTCTGTTACCGAACTTAAAAAAATCAAAAATATTAAATTAATTTGCAATTCAAAAAATAAAGGTTTTGCAGCTGCCAACAATCAAGGTGCCAAAGTTGCCCAAGGAAATTATTTACTTTTCCTTAACTCCGATACCATCATTTTGCACTGGGGAATCAGCCAATGTCTTACCTGGCTTTCATCCCACCCTGAATCAATTGCTTGTTCCGCTCAATTACTGTTTAAGGATGGCACCGTTCAACCAACCGGAGGATTTTTTCCCAGTCTTTTAAATGTCTTTACCTGGTCAACCGGATTTGATGATCTTCCACTAACTAATAAAATAATCAAACCGTTCCACCCGCATTCACCCCATTTTTACACCCACGATACATTTTATCTTCACAATCAAAAATTAGATTGGGTTACTGGTGCATTTATAATGATGAGACAACAGGCTTTTGCTGCCACCCAAGGTTTTGATGAAACCTATTTTATGTATGCCGAAGAAGTTGAGTGGTTTTATCGAATCAAAAAACAATTTCCAAATCATACAGTAAATTATCTTATTGGACCTCAAATAACTCACCTTGGTGGCGCTTCTTCACCAAACAAAGAACAGGCGATTACCAGCGAGTATCTCGGAATTATTAAATTTTTTGCAAAACATAAAGGCCCCATACAAACAAAAATAGTAAAAATACTCCTCAAGAGTAACGCTATGCTTCGCTCAATTATTTACCAATTAAAAGGCAATCATCAAATTGCCAACTTCTATCAAAACGCATGCTCAAAAATCTAAATTTATTACGTGCCTTTTTGGCTATTCTAATCTTAGCCATTCCACTATACCCAAAATTTCCACTTTACGGTGTCGCTGACACTTACGTCTCAATCAGACTAGAAGATTTTTTAGTGGCATTTACGGTTATTATTCTATTTGCCTATCAACTCAAACACCATTTTAGATTTTTAAAATGGGATATCACCAAATTCTTTCTTAGCTATTTTGTTGCCATTATTGCCTCAACTGTTACTGCTATCTTAATATTTAAAACCGACCCCACCTCTCTCTTACTTATTAATGTCCTTCGTCGTTTTGAATATATATCTTTATTCTTCGTTACTGCCTCAGCCATCTACAATATTAACGATCTTAAATATCCGGCCATTTTTTCCACCCTTGCCACTATTGGTGTCTGTCTTTATGGTTATGGGCAAAAATATCTTCAGTTCCCTGTAGTCTCCACCATGAATGAGGAGTTTTCAAAGGGTCAAGTTCTCAGTCTCTCTACCTGGACACGAATCAACGCTACCTTCGCCGGACATTATGATTTGGCGGTTTATCTTTCAGTCATGTTGGTCATTATTGGCTGTTTAGCCGTCTTATTAAAAAAATTATATCTTAAAGTACCGCTGCTGATTATTTGGTTGATCGCCTTCCAAATCCTAACCTTTACCGCCTCGCGAACATCAATTTTTGCCATGTGGGGAGGACTGGTCTTAGCCCTACTGGTCATCAAAAAATATCTCTGGATTGTGCCAGTAACGCTCATTGTCGTCTTTAGTTTTTTTAATTCCAGAGATCTCAACCAGCGGCTATTAGCAACCTTAACGATTGTTAAAAATGACAATCAACCAACTCAAACGATCCCTACCCCCACCATCGTCACACCGAGTATTCCACCAGTTCCGGTCATAGCAAAAATTTCTCCTATCATCACTATAGCCCCTACACCAATAATTATTCATCACGGTGTCGAAAGCACCTATCCTGAAGTTGACGTTGATGCCGGTGTCTCTCGCTCCGGAGAAATTCGCTTTAATGTTGAATGGCCCCGGGCTCTAACCGCTCTCAAGAAAAACCCCCTTGTTGGCACCGGTCTCGGATCAATCACCTTAGCTACCGATAATGACTATCTCCGATCACTTGGGGAAAGCGGTATTATTGGATTCATAGCCTTATTCATTATTCCTTTTTGGTTTATTTTTAAAACTTTGCCTTTTGTTTTCAAAAAAAATCAAACCTCACTTGAAAAATATGCCCTTATTTTAGCCGCAGCTGTTATTACTATGGGCGCCAATGCTATTTTTATCGACGTCTTTGAAGCCTCAAAAACAGCCTTTTTATTTTGGATAATGATGGGTGTTTACTACAAAATACTTGAATTCATTAAGCAAGCATGATCAAAAAAATTGTTATTATTATACTTTTAATTACCGGACTTATCGTCCGGCTTTACAAAATAAACAGTCCAATAGCTGACTGGCATTCTTTTCGTCAAGCTGATACCTCGTCAGTAACCAGAAATTTTGTCAAAAATGGGATTAATATTCTCGATCCCAGATATCATGATTTATCCAATGTTCAATCAGGCAAAGATAATCCCCAAGGCTACCGGTTAGTTGAGGTACCACTCTACAATGCCACTGCGGCTTTAATATACCGACTTCTCACCTTAATTACACCCATTAGTATTGAGGTAACCCAGCGTCTACTAGCCATAAGCTTATCACTCGCTTCCGCTTTAATAGTTTATTTCATCACCTTCAAAATTACCCGAGATACCGAGTCCAGCATTTTATCCATGGGTTCTTTTTTGTTTCTTCCCTACAACATTTACTATTCCCGAACCATTTTGCCAGAACCAACAGCGGTCTTTTTTATGTTACTTGCCACACTTTTGCTCTTAAAACAGAAATTCGTTAGTGCTAGCATACCTCTAGCTATTGCTGTTTTAATTAAACCTTATACAGCCCTACTAGTCTTCCCATTAAGTGTTTATATGTGCTTTTACAAGTCATATCTCACTCAAAGATGGTCCTATATAAAAATAGCCTTTTTTGGAATCCTAACCATTCTTCCTTTTGCCCTCTGGCGACTTTGGATTCTCCGTCATCCTGAAGGTATTCCTGTCTCTGATTGGTTATTTAATGGCGGTAACATGCGATTCCATCCTGCCTGGTTTAGATGGCTGTTCGATGAACGTCTGGCAAAGCTAATCCTTGGATCATTCGGTCTCATTCCACTTTTTCTTGGATATGCCTATAAAAAAAACATCAGCCAAAAAGTCGCTATTTTACTCTCCCTTGGCATCATTATATATTTTTCAGTAATCGCCCGAGGTAATATCCAACACGACTATTATCAAGTTCTAACCATCCCTTATATCGCCATCATCACTGGCATTGGCCTAAACTACATCCATCATTTCATATTTTCCTCAAAAATAATTGGTTTTATATCGGTGATAGTGATTGCTACTGCTGCCATCGGTTCATCTGCATATGTCGTAAAAGAATATTACAAGATCAACAATCCAGTAATCATTGATGCCGGCAAATATGTTGATGCCACCCTTCCTCAAAATGCCGTTATTATCGCTCCTTACACCGGTGACACCGCCTTCCTCTACCAAACTAATCGAAGCGGCTGGCCCACCGAAGTCTACAACGTTAACCATGTCCGACAAATAGTCGCCCCACGTCCGCTGTATCTTGTTTCAGTCAATTTTGATACTTACACTAACATGATGATAAGCAAATATCCCACCATTTATCGTAACGATAAATTTATTATTCTTAATCTCAACCAATGAAACGTCAAATATTAATGATTACACCGTACCTTCCCTGTAGATCACAATCAGGCGGTCAGACCCGGTCATTTTTCCAAATTAAACATTTATCACAAAAAAACGATATTACCCTGATATGTTTTACCCGGGACCAAAAAGGCTTAGATGAACTAAAACATTACTGTCATAAAGTAATAATTATTAAACGAGGTAAAACTTGGGATCTTAAAAAAATTTTCTTTACAGGTTTTAGTCCCTATCCATTTTTAGTAACCAACTATCTTTCACTTGAATTGCAGGAAAAAATAAAAGAGGAACTAAATAATCATCATTTTGATCTAATTCACACTGAATGTTTTTATCTTATGCCCAATATTCCCAAAACTGATATTCCCATTATTCTTGTTGACCAAACTATCGAATTTGCTGTTTATCAACACCATGTTGAATCATTAATCGGTCTAAAAAAATGCCTCGCTCCATTATTATGGATCGATGTCATGAAAATTAAATACTGGGAAAATTATTATTGGAA